>NZ_JBAQWU010000517.1:0-18028 GCF_049299075.1 Gordonia sp. (in: high G+C Gram-positive bacteria) | reverse complement strand
ATGGTCGGGTTCTCCGAGAGCACTTCGGCCTCAAACTTGGTAAAGCCGTTCTCGGCGGCGGCACCGGCCAAGTGTTCCAACAGGATTGGTCCGAGTCCGCGTCCTTGATGCTCGTCGGCGACGACGAAGGCAACCTCGGCCGACGTCGGCTTGTCGCTCGCCGCCAAGCCCTCGTACAGCCCCATCGCGATCACTTTGTCGCCGAGCCAGGCCAGCAGCGCCACCCGGGTGCGGTGATCGACGGTCGTCATCCGCACTACTTCGCGCGGCGGCAGCGTCGGCGTCGGCCCGAAGTAGCGCAAGTACCTGGTGCGTTCGGACAGACCCTCGTGGAACACCACTAGGGCATCGGCGTCTTCCGGCGTGATCGGCCGCAAATGCACCACACCGCCGTCGGAGGCGAGCACATCGGCGGCCCAGTGCCGTGGCGGCTTCCGCGGCCCCGGCGCCGCTACGTCGATCGCCGTACTGAGCGTCTCGGCAGGACCCGGGTCCACGGAGTCGGCGGCGGCAGCATCGGGGCCGGGCGTCGGCTGGTCAGTCACGTGGGTCCTCCGGGTCAAGTCCGTGTAGGGGGAACACCGCGCGACGAGTCGACAGGATCGCGCGGTCGGTCTGTTGCTGGGCGGCACTGCTGACGCCGTCGGGCGGCGCTGCTCCGGCGTCGCCGTCCCACGGCACGTAGTCGACGGCGCCGTTGTCACCCATCATGCCTACCGGAGGTCGCGAGTAGTCCGGGTGCACGGACTTGGACGTCTCCAGGGCGCTGGCCATCCACTCCGCGCCGATCGGCGTACTGAAGTCGAGATCGCGGTCCAACACCGTAGCCAGCAGATGGGTCCACGCCCGGGGTACGACGTTGACCACGCCGTATCCGCCGCCGCCGACGGCGATCCAACGACCCTCGCAGTACTTGTCGGCAAGGTCACGCAGCGCACGCATGGCCATTGTTTGACCGTCGATCGTCAGTGCCAGATCCGTCAGCGGATCGGCCCGGTGACTGTCGACGCCGATCTGGGTGAGGAGGATCTGCGGTTTGAATGCGGCGATCATCGATGGCACCGTCGCATGGAACGCCCGCAACCACAACTGATCGGTGATGCCCGGCATCAGTGCGAGGTTCACGATGCTGCCGGCCGCCGCCTCGGTTCCGACTTCCGTCGGCCACCCGGTACCCGGCCAGAGCGTGGCCGGATGCTGGTGCAGCGAGATGGTCATCACCCGGGGGTCGTGCTCGAACTGCACCTGCACACCGTCGCCGTGATGCGCGTCGATGTCGACATAGGCGATCCGGTCGTAGCCCTGCGCCAGCAGCCACTCGATAGCGACGGAAGCATCGTTGTAGATGCAGAACCCTGCGGCGTGACCGGACATCGCGTGGTGCATGCCGCCGCCGATGTTCACTGCGCGCTGCACCGCGCCCGAATGCACAGCTTGCGCGGCGGCCAAGGTACCGCCGACCAGCATCGCGCCGGCCTCGTGCATCCGGTCGAAGACCGGGTTGTCGTCACTGCCCAACCCAAAGAGTCGCTCGAGCATCGGGCCACTGAGGGAGGCCATCCCAGACCCGACGGCGCGCACTGCATCGATGTATCCCTGGGTATGCACGGTGCTCAGCACGTCGTCGCCGACCGGCAACGGTTCGGCGGTGTCAATGCCGTCCAGGACGCCCAAGCTCCGGGCAAGATCCATCGTCAAAGTGAGCCGCAACGGGCTCATCGGGTGGGTATAGGCCCACCGATAGTCGAGATATTCGTCACTCCAGATGACTGCTGTCTTCACCACTCCAGCCTTTCGTACATCACACCCGAACGCTAGTGCCTCTTTCATCACGGTATGTGGGTAATCTGGACAGCGGCGAAAGGAACCGAGGCACTAGTGAACGAACTCGTCGATACCACCGAGATGTACCTCCGCACGATCTACGACCTCGAAGAGGAAGGCATCGTGCCCCTGCGGGCCCGCATCGCCGAGCGGCTCGACCAAAGTGGCCCCACCGTCTCGCAGACGGTGGCCCGCATGGAACGCGACGGTCTGGTCCAGGTCGCCGGCGACCGCCACCTGGAGCTGACGGCGGCTGGCCGGAGCCTGGCGATCCAGGTGATGCGCAAGCATCGGCTCGCCGAGCGGCTCCTCGTCGACGTCATCGGGCTGCCGTGGGACGAGGTGCACGAGGAAGCCTGCCGCTGGGAGCACGTGATGAGCGAGAACGTCGAACGGCGTCTCCTCGAGGTTCTCGACAACCCGACAGTCTCGCCGTATGGCAACCCGATCCCGGGTCTCGAAGAGCTCGGCGTCAAGATCCCCATCCCGGCCGACACTGCTGAGCGGTTGGTGGAGCTTCCCCAGGGCGAGTCGGTGGTGATCGTGCGGCGAATGGCCGAGCACGTGCAGGCCGATCCGGAACTCATCGCCGAACTCCGCGAGGCTGGCGTCGTGCCCAATGCGCGCGTGTCGGTGGTGGTGAGCCCGCGAGCGGTGGAGATCAGCACGCCCGGACACGCTGGGCTGTCACTCTCGTCGGAAATGGCGCACGCCGTCTTCGTCGAGCGCTGCTGATCGGGCGTCAGCCCGCCGCCCGGTATGCCCGAGGCGGGAGATCGACGCCCAGGGACGCTGCCAGATCAAACGAATAGTCCACGACCTCCGACAGCGACTCGGGCCGCATGCCGTGCGCCAGCGCCGAGTCGACGAGCCGGGCCAAGTTGTATTCGGGGTCGAGTTCCAGTGCCCGTTGCACGGCGACCAGCGCGAAGGCCCCCTCGCCGCGCATGTAATGCAGATGCGCCAACAGGGTGGCCGCGGCCGCCCCGGCGCGACCGGACAGACCGCGCGTCAGACGACGCCACAGTTCTTCGGCTGCCTCGCGCAGCTCGGTCACGGCCAGCGCCAGGAGCAGGTCGCGCGTGTGCACTGAGCAGAGCGCCTCTGCCAGCTCATTGGTCTCGTCGCAGGTCAGCTCCACGATGCCGACGGTCTGATCAGCGATCTGCCGAATACGCTCGACGACCAGTGTTGCTCCGTTCCGGTCCCGGGTACCCGGGGGCGCCGGCGGCACCGGCCCGGTACGCGGCCGGCAGAGCACCGAATCGCAGTGTGGTCCGGGGACGAGTGCGGCGACCAGATCCGAACGCCTGGGCAACACCGGTCGGCCACTGTAGACGGCGCGTTGCAGGGCGACTGCCGAGATCGCCGGATCGCTGAGCACTCCGGCAGCGGGCACCGGGCTGAAGAACGGCGCAGGTGGGCGCACGCGTCCGAGCCGCGGCCGCGGATGCCAGGCGGTGAACCATGGGGCGCCGTGCACCAGTTCACCGATGACGAATCCCGCCGACAATCCGCCCACCTCGCCGAAGCTGCGCTCGATGAGTCTGAAGGTGCGGCGGTACGCGTTGACCGCGGTGCCCGCGGCGTCGGGTACGAACCGGTCGTCGACGATGATCGCGGCCAGCCCGGCGACATCGTCGTAACCGGCGACGATCGCCCCGAGCTGCTGCAGTTGTTGCCGGGTCGACGTCTCTGGGCGTCCGTGGGCGTCGACGGCCAGGTCCAGACGCAGGGTGGCCACCAGCGTCCGACTGTCGGCGAAGAGGGCCAGCACCACCGATCGTTCCGGGGTAAAACCGAGCAGACCGGGCACAGCCGCCAGGAGCGGATCCGGATCTGCGTAGCGGGCGGATCGTTCAGGCAGTTGCGATGAGGTGGTCATAGACCCAGGGTCGTCGCCGCAATCATGCCCGCAGAAACAACTTCCAGCGGCCTGTGGACATCTGCGGCGCGGCGCGGTGCGTCCACAGACTGCTGACCCGGGCCGTGTCGGGGCGCGCCGAAATACTCTAGTATTCGCCGCCGTAGACGTGCGCCACGGCGCGGTCAAAGAACGCCTGCGCGATCTGCCGGTCGGCATCGGAGACCGATCCGAGCTGGCGCACGACCACCATCAGCCGAACCTCGCCCTGCTGGGCCAACCACTGCTCCATCACCGTCTGGGTATTGCCCGCGCCGAGGGTCCGGACCAGCCGCATCCGCGTCAGCGCGTTGTTGAGGCCGGTGGCGACCGGTTCCTCGGTGATCATGGTGGTCACCACCTGGTTCCCGGTGGCACCGGCCCGGAAGCTCGGGCACTGCGCGGTGGCCGCGGCGAAGGACTCGAGCGAGTCTTCGGCGCTCACCACGAGTTGAGTCAGGGTGGCACCCGGCGACGGGCCGGGCCCGGCCGCGGCGACGGCCGTGTCCGTCTGTACCGCCGGCGGCGTGCACCGCGCCGGATTAACCTCACCCGATAGCGGACGCAGGGTCAGATCGGCCACGATTCCGGGCAGCTGCGCCGCCGGGATGAGGGTCGCCGGACCGGTCGGGAACGCATCGGCAGGAAGTAACCGGGACGCGTAATCAAGGGTCCGCGGCGTTCCGGCGAGGGAGCAACTTGCGGTGAGCAACGCCACGGCCAGCGCAGCAGCAACAGAAGCAACAATTTTCACGCCCACCACTGTGCCACCAACGGCCTGGCGACCCGGGAATGACCCGCGGCGACGGGGTGTTGATAGTAAACAAGTGCCCAACACCTGGGACACTGGACACCTACCGAAGAAAAGGAGATGCGGACTTGGACGCCCAGGACGACCACTCGTCGCTCTATGAGCTCGAATTCCCCGCCCCCGCGGTCTCCGGCCCCCGCGGCGACGGACCCGTGCTGGTGCACGCGCTCGAAGGATTCGCCGACGCTGGCCATGCGGTGACGCTGGCGGCCACCCATCTGCGCGAGGCCCTCGACGGTGCCCTCGTGGCCACCTTCAATACGGACGAGCTCATCGATTACCGGTCGCGGCGCCCGATGATCTCATTCACCGGCGAAGAGTTCGACAGCATCGACATGCCGAAACTAACGATGCACGCCCTGATCGACAACAACGGCCATCCATTCCTGCTGCTCGACGGCTCCGAGCCGGACTTGCGCTGGGAGCAGTTCGTTACAGCCATTACGGGACTGACCGAGCGCTTCGGCGTCAGCCAGGTGGTCGGCCTGAACTCCATCCCGATGGCGGTCCCGCATACGCGCCCGTCGGCGGTGATCGCCCACGGCACCGATACCGCGGCGCTGGGCGATCTACCGCGTTGGGGCAACGAGATGAAGCTGCCGTCCAGCGCCTCGATGCTGTTGGAACTGCGGCTCGGCGAAGCCGGATACCGCACCGCTGGACTGGCTGCACAGGTGCCGCACTACCTGTCGCAGAACAATTACCCGGCAGCCTCGGCCGCACTGCTACAGGCGCTCAGCCAGGTCAGCGGACTGGACCTGCCGGTGGCCGCCCTGGAAAACGCCGCCACGCAGATGCGCGAGCAGATCGACACCGAGGTCGACGGCAACGGGGAGATCGGCAACGTCGTTGCGGTGCTCGAGCAACAGTACGATGCGTATCTGCAGGCCAAGGCCGAGCGCGAGCTGCTGTCGGGTGACCAGGATCTCCCCTCCGGCGATGAACTCGGCGCCGAGTTCGAGAAGTTCCTCGCCGAACACGCTGGCGAATTCGGTGATCTCGGTGACGAACCCGACACGCAGGACACGCCCTGACCGACGACCCGAGACCGCCCAGTCCGCTCACCCCGCTCCCCGACGACGACGCTGCCTTTGAGCACTTCATCGACTGGTGGGCGCAGCGCGGTCTGGCACTGTACCCGCACCAGGAGGAATCACTCCTGGAGTTGATTGGCGGGGGGAACCTCATCCTGGCGACGCCGACGGGTTCGGGGAAGTCACTGGTGGCCTCCGGGGCGATCTACTTCGCCCGGTGCCGCGGCCAGCGCGCGTACTACACCGCGCCGATTAAGGCACTGGTCAGCGAGAAGTTCTTCGACTTGTGCGAGCAGTTCGGTGCCGACAACGTCGGTCTGCTGACCGGCGATGCCAGTGTCAACGCCGACGCGCCGATCGTCTGCGCGACCGCCGAAATCGTCGCGAACATCGCCCTGCGCGACGGCCCGGAGTCCGACATCGGCGTGCTGGTCGCCGACGAGTTCCACTACTACGGCGAGTCTGACCGCGGGTGGGCGTGGCAGGTTCCGTTGATCGAGTTGCCGCACACGCAGTTCTTGCTGATGTCGGCAACCCTCGGCGACGTCTCGTTCTTCGTCGACGACCTGACCACGCGTACCGGTCGGCCGACGGTGGAAATCGCGGGTGTGCAGCGGCCGGTGCCGCTGGAGTATCGCTACGCGATAACGCCCATCCACCAGACGATCGAAGAACTGGTCGACGCCGGGCGGGCGCCGGTCTACGTGGTGCACTTCACCCAGGCGCAAGCGGTGGAGCGCGCCCAGGCCCTAATGTCAGCCAAAATCTGCACCAAAGAAGAGAAGGCCGCCATCGCCGAGGCGATCGGCGACTTCGAATTCCGCACCGGCTTCGGCGGGACCCTGTCCAAGCTGCTGCGCTCGGGGATCGGCGTCCACCACGCGGGTATGCTGCCGCGCTACCGGCGGCTGGTCGAGCGGCTGGCCCAGGCCGGACTGCTCAAGGTGGTGGCCGGCACCGACACCCTGGGCGTCGGGATCAACGTCCCGATCCGCACCGTACTCTTCGCCGGCCTCACCAAGTACGACGGCCACAAGACCCGCAGGCTTCGAGCCCGCGAGTTTCACCAGATCGCCGGGCGGGCAGGCCGGGCCGGTTTCGACACGGTCGGCTATGTCGTCGCCCAGGCCCCCGAGCACGACGTGGAGAATGCGCGCCTGCTGGCCAAGGCCGGCGATGACCCGAAGAAGCTACGAAAGCTGGTGCGCCGCAAGCCCCCCGAGGGTTTCGTCGGGTGGGGTGAGCAAACGTTCACCACCCTCACCGAAGCGCAAAGCGAACAACTGCGATCACATTTTCGGATCACCACCGGCATGCTGATGGAGGTGCTCGAACGCCCCGGCGACTGTTTCGCGGCGCTGCGGCACCTACTCGAAGAAAATCACGAACCGCGCGCGCGGCAGCTCCGGCATATCAAGCACACGATCGCGCTGTACCGCGACCTGATCGACACCGGGATCGTCACCCGCCGCGACTTCCCCGCCCCGGACGGCAAACTGGTGGAGATCTCGGTGGATCTGCCGGAGAACTTCGCCCTCACCAACCCCCTGTCATCGTTTGCGGTGGCCGCATTCGAGCTCCTCGACACCGAATCGCCGACCTTCGCCCACGACATCGTCTCCATTCTGGAATCGACCCTCGACGACCCGCGGCAGGTGCTGATGGCGCAGCGGAAGGCCGCCCGGGATGTGGCGATCGCCGACATGAAGATGGACGGCATCGAGTACGAAGAGAGGATGGAGCGGCTGGAACTGATCTCGTGGCCGCAGCCGCTGGCCGAAGAGATCGATTTCGCCTACCAGACCTACAAGCGCAGCCACCCGTGGCTCGCCGGTACCCCGCCGTCACCGAAATCAGTGCTCCGTTACATGCTGGAACGCGACCTGACCTTCGCCGATCTGATCAGCGAGTTCGGCTTGCAACGCAGCGAGGGCGTCGTGCTGCGCTACCTCACTGACTGCTACCGCGCGCTGCGCAGCGGCCTCCCGATGTCGGCGGTCACCGACGAGATCGAGGATCTCACCGAGAATCTCGGCGACCTGGTCCGCGGCGTTGACTCCAGCCTCCTGGACGAGTGGGAAGAACTCACCGCCGCACCGGCGTGACATCCCCAGACTGCGCGGCGAGTTCGGCGATGGCTGAGGCGAGTTCAGCGTAGGCCGGACCCCGCCCCGACGACATCCGGTACACCACACCGATCCGGCGGCCTGGGCGCGGCGTGGCGAACTCGGCGGTAGCCAGCCCGCCCGCCGCCGTCTCCACCGCCACCGCGGTCCGCGGAATCAACGTAACCCCCAGGCCCCCTTCCACACACTGCACCGCGGTGGTCAGCGAAGCGGCGCGCGTCTGGCGGATATCGGGGTTCACCCCGGCCACCTGGCACACCTCAAGCGCTTGGTCGCGCAGGCAATGCCCCTCGTCAAGGAGCAGGAGGGGCAGATCGGCGAGCATCGACGGCGCCAACCGCTTGCGTCCGGCCAGCGCATGACCGCTCGGCACGGCGAGCACAAAATCCTCGTCGTACATACCGATCTCCCCGATCCCCGGAGCGTTGGCTGGCAGTGCCAGCACCGCTGCGTCCAGGGTGCCGCCCCGCAGCTGTTCCAGCAGCCGTGAGGTCTGATCCTCCACCACGCGCAGATCCAGTTCCGGACGCCGTTCGGGCAAACCACGCAACAGTCGCGGGAGCAGATACGGCGCGATCGTCGGAATCAGACCGAGCCGCAGCGGTCCGCGCAGCGGATCGTTCTCGCCAGCCGCTTCGGACAGGAAGTTGTCGACGGCATCGCACGCCGCCATCGCCGACGGCAGGAGTCGGCGACCCTCCGCGGTGAGCATGACTCGGCGCGTGGTGCGCTCCACTAACTGCACGCCCAGACCTGATTCGAGACCCCGGAGCGATTGCGACAACGACGGCTGACTGACACCGAGATCCGTTGCGGCAGAACCGAAGTGGAGTTTCTTTGCCACGGCGACAAAGGCGCGCAGACCGCCGATCGATGGCTGATAACTCTGATCGCTCATGCCTATCAATATAGTGCGTGTCATCACGTTTCGTTTTCACCGGGGTTCCGGCAGAATGGTCATTACCGCCGGGTACACCAACCAGATGTCCCGGCCGAGTGATTACCCACCACGCGACAAAGGAGTCATGACATGGCACTGCTTACCATCGGCGACCAGTTCCCGGCCTACAACCTCACCGCGGTGATCGGCGGCGACCTGTCGAAGGTCGACGCGCAGGCGCCGGACGACTACTTCACCACCGTCTCCAGCGACGACTACAAGGGCCAGTGGCGCGTCGTCTTCTTCTGGCCGAAGGACTTCACCTTCGTCTGCCCGACCGAGATCGCCGCCTTCGGCAAGCTCAACGACGAGTTCGCCGACCGCGACACCCAGGTGCTCGGCGCCTCGGTCGACAACGAGTTCGTCCACTTCCAGTGGCGTGCCCAGCACGACGAGCTCAAGACCCTGCCCTTCCCGATGCTGAGCGACCTGAAGCGCGAACTGGTCGAGGCCACCGGCGTCCTGAACGCCGACGGCGTCGCCGACCGGGCCACCTTCATCGTCGACCCGAACAACGAAGTCCAGTTCGTCTCGGTCACCGCGGGCAGCGTCGGCCGCAATGTCGACGAGGTCCTGCGCGTCCTCGACGCGCTGCAGAGCGATGAGCTGTGCGCCTGCAACTGGAAGAAGGGCGATCCGACGATCGACGCCGGTGAGCTCATGAGCGCCTCGGCCTGACCCGTCCCAGCCACTTCTGCCGGATCGGAGATCACTAGATGAGCATCGATAACCTCAAAGGCGCCCTTCCCGAGTATGCGAAGGACCTCAAGCTCAACCTCGGCTCACTCGCCCGCACCACCGTGCTCGGCGACGAGTTGCTCTGGGGCACTCTGCTGTCCACCGCGGCGGCGACCCGCAATGCCACGGTGCTGCGCGAGATTGCCGACGAGGCCGCCGACAACCTCTCGGCCGAGGCCTACAATGCCGCCCTGGGCGCCGCCTCGATCATGGGCATGAACAACGTCTTCTACCGCGGTCGGGGCTTCCTCGACGGCAAGTACGACGACCTGCGCCCCGGCCTGCGGATGAACATCATCGGCAATCCCGGCGTGGACAAGGCGAGCTTCGAACTCTGGTCGCTGGCCGTCTCGGCCATCAACGGCTGCGAGCACTGCGTCGGCGCCCACGAGAATGTTGTCCGCGAGGCTGGCCTGGAGCGCGAACAGGTCTTCGAGGCCCTCAAAGCCGCCTCGATCATCCAGGGCGTCGCCCAGGCGATCACCATCGCCGAAACTCTGAGCTGACCACACAGATCGTCCCGGAGGCTCCCCCGCGGAGCCAGCGATGCCCCGTCCGGCGATCCCGGGCGGGGCATGGCGCTAGGTAGCGCCATGACACCGACTGTTCGTGCCCGAATCGACCGGATCGCGGCGCGGCTGCCCGTGGCAGTGTGTAATTGAAAGGGAGACCCGCTGCCTGAATGGCCGGGCCATCTCAGCGGAGCTCGTCCCAGCAGGGGCGAAGCCATCGGAAGAAGGAAGCGAACAAGCGAATGTGCACAGGAATCAAGGTCACCGCCACCAATGGTGACATTTTTTGGGGCCGGACGATGGACCTCAACATCCCGATGTTCGGCACCCCCGAGGGACTGCCGGCCGCACTGGACAACGTCGTCGTGATTTCGACGGTCCCGGCCGGCGTCGACATGCCGAGCCCGTTGACCGCATGGACGAGCAAGTACGCCTTCATGGGTGTAGGCATCAAGGGCACCAATGTCGTGCTCGATGGTGTCAACGAGAAGGGCCTGGCTGGCGACACCCAGGTGCTGATGGAGTGCACGCGCGCCTCCGCCGACGATATCGCCGCACGCAAGCAGACCGCAGTGCTCGCCGAGGAGTTCGTCAGCTTCGTCCTCTCCCAGTTCGCCAGCGTCGCCGAGATCCGCGCCGCGTACACCGACTACGCGCTGCTCGACGAGCCCTATGCGGTCTTCGGCCAGAAGATTTCCATGCCGCTGCACTACTGCTTCGTCGACACCACCGGCGACGGCATCGTGCTCGAGACAGTCAAGGACGGCTCGTTCACCATCCACGACTACGCCGGTGCTGTCACCAACAGCCCGCCCTACGACTGGCACCTGATCAACGTCCGCAACTACCTCGGCATGACCAACATCGATCCGTCCAAGCCCACGAAGCTGCCCACTGGATACGAGCTCGCACCCATCGAAGGCGGCACCGGTTTCGGCATGTTCGGCCTACCCGGTGACTACACTGCGCCGTCGCGCATGGTGCGCGCACTGAACTTGGCCGCCTACCTCAAGCCGTTCGATCGCGACCTGGGGATCGAACGCTTGTACTCGGCGTTCCGCACGGTGATCATTCCGCCGGGGCTGGAGCACAAGGGCGACGTCACCTCGTGGAGCGACTACACCCGGTACTGGTCGGGCTACGACCTCACCGAGCGGACGATGTTCGTCCAGAGCGGTGAGGGCCTGGCGATCACGTCCAAGAAGCTCGACGCGACGGTCACCGAGACCACCTACGCCCAGATCGACACGTCCAACAACCTGCACACGGTCTAACCCCACCGCGGCGATGCATTCGGCCCCGGTCACGCTCTCTGCGTGACCGGGGCCGAATGTCTGTTGGACTTGAGTCGGGGCGGCTACGACAGCGCCGCGGCGTACCGGTCGGCCAGTTCGTTGACTTCATCGGTGGTCATCACGAAGGCCGGCGAAATCTGCAGTGCACCCATGCCTGCGGCGCGGGCGGCGACACCCAGCTTGCGCAGGCGCAGCACCGCGGCGGGCGCATCGGACGGGTCGGCCAACTGCACGGCGGTCACCGCGCCCAGGCCGGTGCGGATCTCGGCGACCGCATCGAGCTCGGCCAGCGGACCGAAGGCCCCGGCCAAATCGCTCTCCAACCGGGTGGCTTCGGCGAGCAAGTTCTCCCGTTCGATGATGTCGAAGTTGGCCATCGCGGCCGCTGCGGCGCCGAAGTGACCGCCGTAGGTGTAACCGTGTCGCCACCAGGTGCCGCCGGCGAAGAACGGCTCGGCCAGGTGCGGTGCGGCGATCATCGCACCCATCGGCACATAGCCGCTGGTGAGTCCCTTGGCCGTGGTGATGATGTCCGGCTCCAGGTCGAAGCGGCTCGACGCGAACCAGTGACCGTGACCGATGCGACCGTAGCCGGTCACCACCTCGTCGGCAATGAACAGCACGTCATGGTCGCGGCAGATCTCGCGGACCTCGCGCAGGTATCCCTCCGGCGGCAGGTAGACGCCACCGGCGCCGATGATCGGCTCCACGATGAAGGCGGCGATGTTCTCCGCACCGACCCGCTCGATCAGGCCGAGCAGCGCCTTCGCATCATCCCACTCGATGCGTTCGGTGTCGGTGATGAAGTCCGGTCCGTAGCCCTCCCGATTCAGCGGAATGCCCGCGATGGCCGTGCCACCGATGTGCATGCCGTGATAAGCCTTGGTCCGCGAGACGATGATGCGCTTGTTCGGCTGACCTTGCTCGGTCCAGTAGCGGCGGGCCAGCTTGAACGCCGAGTCGACGGCGTCGCTGCCGCCCGAGGTGAACAGCACTTTGGAGCCGGCCACCGGGGCCATCGCCGCCACCCGCTCGGCCAGCTCGATCAGCGTGTCGTTGGCGTAGTCGCCGAAGTTCGAATAGTGCGCGATCGACGACAACTGCCGGGCGACGGCGTCGGCGATCTCGGTGCGCCCGTGGCCCACGTTGGTGAACCAGAGACCGGCGGTCGAGTCCAAATACTCGTTGCCCGCATCGTCGTAGATCCGGACGCCCTCACCCCGGGTGACGACGAACGGACCATTGTCGGTAACCACGCCCATATCGGCGAATCCATGCCACAAAGAACCCATGCTCCCAATATGGCATGGACGCCCGCGCACGATGCACTGAGGGCGGACCTAAACTAGAGGAATCATGGCCTTCCCCGTCCTCACCTTCCCGCCGGAGCTTCCGGTCAGCGCCTGCCGCGACGAGATCGCCGCGGCCATCCAGGCTCATCAGGTGGTCGTGATCGCCGGCGAGACCGGCTCGGGCAAGACCACCCAGCTGCCGAAAATTTGCCTCACGCTGGGCCGCGAAGCAATCGCCCACACGCAACCCCGGCGGATCGCCGCCACCTCCGTGGCCAGGCGCATTGCCGACGAGACCAAGACCGAGATCGGCGACGTGATCGGCTACAGCGTCCGGTTCTCCGACAAGAGCAGCAAACAGACCAAAGTCCGGGTGATGACCGACGGCATCCTGCTGCGTGAGATCAACTCTGACCCCATGCTGGCGCGTTACGACACGATCATCATCGACGAGGCGCACGAGCGCAGCCTCAACATCGACTTCCTGCTTGGCTACCTCAAACGGCTGTTGCCCCAGCGCCCCGACCTCAAAGTGATCATCACCTCGGCGACGATCGAACCGGACCGCTTCGCCCGACATTTCGCCACCGCCGGCGCTCCCGATCCCACCGTGCCGATCCTGGAGGTGTCTGGACGCACCTACCCCGTCGACGTCCGCTACCGGCCACGGACCTCCGACGATGACGATCACGCCGACCTCGACCAGATTGCCGCGATCGACGCCGCCGTCACTGAACTCTGGCATCGGGAACGGGGCGACATCTTGGTCTTCCTGCCCACCGAACGCGATATCCGGGACACCGCTGACGCGCTGAAGCATCGACGCGAAGCGGAGGTCGTACCGCTGTACGCCCGACTGTCGGTGGCCGAGCAACAGAAGATCTTCGCCCCGTCCGACGGCCGCCGCATCGTGCTCTCCACGAATGTGGCCGAGACCTCGCTGACCGTGCCCGGCATCCGCTACGTCATCGACACCGGCACCGCGCGTATCTCGCGCTACTCCACTCGCACCAAGGTGACGCGTCTGCCGATCGAAAAAATCTCGCAGGCCAGTGCCCGCCAGCGCGCCGGCCGCTGTGGCCGCGTCGCCCCTGGCATTTGTATCCGGCTCTACGCCGAGGACGACTTCGATGCCCGCCCGGAGTACACCGACCCGGAGATCCTGCGCGCCAATCTTGCGGCCGTCATCCTCTCGATGCTGTCGCTGCGTCTCGGCGACGTCGCCGAGTTCCCGTTCGTGCAGCCGCCCGCCGCCCGCGCCATCGCTGGCGGCATGGCATTGCTATCGGAGCTCGGCGCAGTCACCGGCCTCGACTCGGCCGATGCGCAGCTGACCAAGGTCGGTCGAGAACTGGCCCGGCTACCGATCGATCCGCGTCTGGCTCGCATGCTGATCGCCGGGCATGACAACGGCTGTCTGGACCACATCCTGGTGATCACCGCCGCTCTGTCACTGCCCGATGTGCGGGAGTTCCCCGCCGATAGGCGGGAGGCTGCGCAGGCCGCGCACCGCGAATACGCGGTGGCAGGCTCGGAGTTTTTGAGCAGGCTCAGGCTGTGGGGGCACCTCCAGGAGCAGCGAGAAGCCCTGTCTGGCAACCAGTTTCGCCGCTACTGCGAACGGAACTATCTGCACTATCTGCGGATCAGGGAATGGACGGACCTGCACCGACAGCTGCGGCGCGCAGTCCGTGACTTCGGCTGGGAGGTGCCCGAGACCACGGTCGATCCGGATGCCATCCACCGCAGTTTGCTGACCGGACTACTCACCAACATCGGCAACAAAGTGGCTGACACCCGCGACTACCTCGGTACCCGCGGTACCAAGTTCACGCTCTTCCCGGCGTCCGAGCTCGCGAAGAAGCCACCGGCCTTCGTCATGGCCGCCGAACTGATGGAGACTTCCCGTCTCTTCGCCCATACCGTCGCATCCATCGACCCGGAGTGGGTCGAGCAGATCGCGCCGGACCTGGTCACCCGCACCTATAGCGAACCGGGGTGGTCGTCTCGGCGCGGCGCGGTGATGGCCAACGAGAAGGTCAGCCTGTACGGGGTTCCGCTGGTCGCGCAGCGCCGAGTGAACTACGCCGCTGTCGATCCGGTTGAATCCCGCGCCATCTTCCTGCAGGCCGCACTGGTCGAGGGACGTTGGCGTACCCGCCACGAGTTTTACGCGCACAACCGACAGCTGCTCGACGACGCCGAAGACCTGGAGCATCGGGCGCGCCGTGTGGTCCGCCGCAGCGACGGCGACCTGTACGACTTCTACGACGCCCGAGTCCCCGCCAACGTCGTCTCCACACGACACTTCGATACGTGGTGGAAGAAGGAAAGTCGCCGCAAACCTCGGCTGCTACATCTCGATGAGGCCGGCTCAACCCCGGCCGCCGTTCCGGCAGCCGCCGACGTCCCCACCGTCTGGCAGCAGGCACAGACGCAATTGGAGTTGCGGTACCACTTCGCTCCGGGAGCTGCCGACGACGGAGTGACCGTCGTCATCCCCCAGCCCCTGCTCGACCATGTCCACGCCGGCGGATTCGACTGGCTCGTACCCGGACTGCGCAGTGAACTCGCCACCGCACTCATCCGCTCGTTGCCCAAGGGACTCCGCAAATCGCTGTCGCCCGCTCAGCAGTATGCCGATCTGGCCCTGAGCAAGATCCCCGCCCGCTCCGAACCGCTACTGCCCGCCTTGGCGCGTGAACTCGGTGTCATCACCCGGATCAGCCTGTCACCCAACGACTTCCGCGTAGAAAGCCTGCCAACCCACCTGCGCATGCACTTCGCGACATCCGACGCTAGCGGTGCGATCATCGGGACCGCGGACCGTCTCGAGGAGCTGCGCGGGCAGTTCACTGGCCGCACGGCGGCGGCGCAGAACCCGGCTCTGACACGTTGGGACGCCGACGGCATCGGGACTCTCCCCGATTCCCGCAGCAGTATCGTCGCCGGACAACCGGTCGTCACCTACCCGACCTTGGCGCCGTCCGGCGAAGGCGTCCACGTCGTCGACGTCACCAGCGCGGCCGCCCGCGATGTCGGCATCCGCGCCGGAGTGCAGCGGCTGCTGGAGCACGCGATCGCGCCACTGAGTAAGAAGATCGCCAGCGGACTGCCCCCGGCCGATCGACTCGCTCTGAGCATGAGTCCCTATACCGACCCGGCTGCCTTCTTCGCCGACTGCACCCGGCGGGCGATCGTCGACGCGCTCGCCGCCGAATCCGAGGTGGCCGACCTGCGTACCCCGGAGCAGTTCGCTGCCTTGGAACAACGGCTCTCCCCCACCATCCGGGCCGGGGCCCCTGAATACTTCACCTCCGCCGTGAGCGCACTTCGCGAACTCCCCGACCTGCGCCGAGCGATCGACGCGCACAGTGGCAGCGCGGCGGCCGACGATGTGGCCGAACAACTCGCTCACCTGATCTTTGACGGTTTCGTCGGCCAGACCCCCGTAACCCAGCTGCGACATTTGCCCCGGTATCTGGCCGCCGCTCGGGTGCGACTGGGGGCCTTGCCCGGCGCAGCGGCCCGCGATGCCAGTGGACTCGCGGCCATCGACCGGGTGCTCGCGCACTGGAATCAACGACTCGCTGCCCTTCCCGTCACTCGGCACGATGAGTTGGGTGATCGCGCGCACTGGGGTCTGGAGGAACTCCGGGTCAGCCTGTTCGCGCAGCAATTGGGTACTGCCGGGCCGATCTCGGAGAAACGGCTGATCAAGGTCCTCGACGCCGTCCGGTGAGGGGTTAGCGACTACGACCGGTGCCCGCTAGGCAACCGGGCTGCGATCCCTGCGTAGATCGTCGATTTCGCGCTGGAAGTCGTCGGCTGACTCGAACGACCGGTAGACCGACGCGAACCGCAGATAGGCCACCTCGTCGAGCTCGCGTAGCGGACCGAGTATGGCCAGCCCGACCTCGTGACTGGGGATCTCCGCCGAACCGGAAGCACGCACCGTGTCTTCCACCGCTTCAGCGAGTTTGGCCAGCGCATCTTCCTGTACCTGGCGACCCTGGCAGGATCGCCGGACGCCCGCCATCACCTTGTCCCGACTGAAGGGCTCGGTGACGCCATTGCGCTTCACCACGGCCAGCACTGCGGATTCGACGGTCGTAAAACGACGGCCGCATTCCGCGCACGCCCGCCGCCGCCGAATCGCCAGACCGTCGTCAGAAGCACGCGAATCAACCACTCGGGTGTCGTCGTTCTTACAGAACGGGCATCGCATGAGGCCAGCGTACCCGCTCACCGGTACCTCGCCGCCCCCAGTACACACCGCGGTATACCGCACCTCAGCGATAGGCCGGAACCACCAGGGCCTGCCCGGGGCGCAAGCCCGAACTCGCCAGGTCGTTCAGGTCACGGACGGTGGCGATCACCGACGCGGCCGGCAGCTCCGGCGCGATCCGGGCGGCGAGCGCCGACAGGGATTCGCCGGACCGGACATGGACCACCTGCGTCTGCACCGGCTCCTGCGCCAGCGCACTCTGATAGTCGCTGCCAGCGAACCCGAACACAACCACCAGCAGGGCGAGCCCGATGCCGGTCAGCACCGAAGCGGTCCAGACCTGCCGCGCCCCGTTGTTCGAGTCATCGATCTGTGCACTGCCCATATTCGACCGCGGCGCACGGGCGGGCCGACGCTGATCGGGGCTGACCCGCGGCACCGAGCCGATCACCGATCGCCCGTACGGACTGCGGCCGGTGGGCCGGCAAACGGCGGTGGCCGGGGCGGCCGCGCGCGGAGAACCCATAACCGCAACCGGATAATCGCAGGTCAGAGCCAGCGCATCGCGATTCTTAGTGGCATCGGTGGTCCGCAGATTCAGCAGCGTCGTCATGGGAGGCACTCCATCGTTCGTGTGTTCGAAGAACTCTTGTTCGACAGTTAACACCACGGCTGCGACAAAAGCAGCGACACGTCGAACAATTGTTTGATTTCTGTGACCTAGTCGACTAACTTGGGGATCACCGGACGGGAACGATCTCGACGTCGTGCCGCCCCCGAGGAAAGGAACTGCGCTATGAACGACCGCCCGAAGGACACGTCCACCGTGGACCCACTGCTGTCGATCGCGACTTTGGAGGCCTCGCTGACGCAACGCCAGCGCGAGGTGCTGGAGTACATCCGATCCTCGGTGCGCGAGCGCGGCTATCCGCCCAGCATCCGCGAAATCGGTGAAGCCGTCGGCCTCACCTCCACCTCGTCGGTGGCCCACCAACTGCGCACCCTGGAGCGTCGCGGCCTGCTCAAGCGCGACCCGCATCGTCCGCGCGCAGTGAACGTCCGCGAGGATCCCCGCACCCCACCCCCGGGCACCGAGCCATCCAGCAGCCCCGGACGGCCGGCCCCGGCCTATGTTCCGGTGCTCGGCCGCATCGCCGCCGGTGGCCCGATCCTCGCCGAAGAAGCCGTTGAGGACGTCTTCCCGCTCCCCAAAGAGCTGGTCGGCGAGGGTTCCCTGTTCCTATTGCGCGTAGTCGGCGAGTCCATGATCGACGCGGCGATCTGCGACGGCGACTGGGTAGTCGTACGTCAACAGAACGTTGCCG
>NZ_JBAQWU010000516.1:0-1611 GCF_049299075.1 Gordonia sp. (in: high G+C Gram-positive bacteria) | reverse complement strand
TCGTCGGTGCGGCGGCTCTGCGCTCGTCCGCCGCGCTCTCGTGCACGACTGCACCGGCCGCCACCCCACCGTCGACGGTGCTGTGGGCCTCTGGGGTGCAACTGGTGATCATCGTGGCGGTATCACTGGACCTGCTGCTCTCGCGCAGCGTGCTGAGCGATTATGACGCCGGCCTGTACGCGCTCGGTGCGGTGGCGACCAAGGCGGCGTTCTGGTTCCCGCAGGCCGTCGGCGTCGTCGTCTATCCGCGGCTGGCCGATCCGGTGCGGTCGGCGGCCGCGCTGCGCTCGGGGGTCACCGTGCTCGCGGCCATCGGTGTCCTCGTGACGTTCGCCGCGGGGGCGGCCGGGCCGCTGGTGCCGTCGATCATCTCGCCCGACTACCAGCCGGTGGCGAACCTGCTATGGCTATTCGCGTATACCGGCGCGGTGCTGGCCATCCTGCAGTTGCTGCTGCTGGCCGCGATCGCCCGTGATCACGCCCGCGGCGGTATCCCGGCCTCGGTGGTACTGGTGATTGAGGTGGTCCTGATTCTGACCGTGGCGCATTCGGTCGTATCGCTCGCGGTGATCGCTGGCGGCTGCGCCACGGTGAGCGTTGGCGTCACCGCATGGTGGATCTCGTCAACTGGTACCCGGGGTCGGTTCACGTGGGGCGGACTCGTCGGGGCGGCGCAGCCACCAGATCCCGAAGCCGAGCAGGAATAGGCCAAGGACGCCCGCGGCGATGGGCACGACGCGCGTGGTCACCAGGACCGGCCACGCCCGGCTGGCCGCATAGTCGGCGGCCTCGCGGATCGTCCGCTGATCCGAATCGAGCGTGGTGTCGACGTTGATCAGCGAGTAGTCGTTCAGTTCGCGGCTGCGGGCCCGGAGCTCCGGGGTGAAACGGTAGGTTTCGGTCACTGCGGCGCGCTCGCTGACGATCACCCCGGTGGCCTCGTCCACGAACAGCTCGATGGTGGCCCGGTGCCGCAGCGTTGCGGTGAGCTCGTCGGTCGGTGCGATTCCGGGGAAATCCCTGAACCAGGCGGCCGGTTTGGTGAGGACCGCGCGCGGATCCTGCACGGCCGCCGACAGATCAGTTTCCGGGATCGTCGCGACGAAATGGGTCACCGTGCGGCCACCAATCGATTCGGTTCCGGCCACCGTGAGCGGCACTGATTGGCGGGTGATGGGATCGAAGTAGTCGTTCGAGTCGGGTGTGAAGCCGAACGGCAAAAGATACGTGTAGCCGCGACGGTCGGGGACGATGACGGCGGCGCTCTGATCGTCGTACTGGATCTCCGAGCCGCCGGTCGGCGCGGCAGTCGTGCGGTTCAGGGTCACCCGATCGATGGTCGCCGTAATGGTGGCGGGGGTGTCGCAGATGTCTTCGGGATCCACCGCCGCGCCGTCGACGATGAGGCGATCGATCCCGAGTGCCGCCCCGGCCTGCAGGGTCACCACCTCGGCGTCGGCCGGCCGGACGGCCAGCACGCGCCGGTGCTGGCGCACGGTTGCCTCGAGCACGCGGGCGCGTGGCGCGGACAGGGAACAGCGATCGAGGGCGCGCGTGCCGTCGGCGCCGTCGAGCACCCAGCTCTGATCGACGTCCAGCGGGACCTTTTTC
>NZ_JBAQWU010000515.1:0-6146 GCF_049299075.1 Gordonia sp. (in: high G+C Gram-positive bacteria) | reverse complement strand
CGCGACACCTGATCACCCTGCGCGGCCTGGGCTACAAGTTCGAACCCTGAACCCTGAACCCGTCGCGTCGGGCTGTTGGCCGAACTTTCCGGCCAACAGTATTGGTTCGGCCCTATTGCGCCGCCATTGGTCGGAACGGAAAGTGCTGGCACGAATAGCCGCGGATGAGGGTTATAGCTGCTCGTATTTGATGTCGGTGGTGCGCCGCTCGGTGGCGGCGGCCGTGGCGGGGTGCACGGCGACGATGCCGAGTTGGGTGCGGCGACGGCACGCCTTGGCCAGTTCTTCGTAGGCCGGGGCACCGAGCATTTCGGTGAGCTCGGGGGCGTACGACTCGAAGACGGGTGCGGCGCCGACATGGGCGTCGGGTGAGCCGGTGCAGTACCACTGCAAATCGTGGCCGCCTTCGCCCCAACCGCGGCGATCGTATTCGGTGACGGTGGTCTTGAGGATCTGGGTGCCGTCCGGCCGGGTGACCCAATTCTCTTCCCGGCGCACCGGCAACTGCCAGCAGACGTCGGGTTTGACGGTGAGCGGTTCGATCCCGCGGCGTAGCGCCACCGCGTGCAGCGCGCAGCCCTGCCCGGCGGGGAAGCCGGGGCGATTGGCAAAGATGCACGCGCCCTTGTGCACGCGGGTCTTGAGGGCCGGTTCGTCGTCCAGATCGCTCTCTTCGAGGTAACCGTGCGGTCCGAGCGGATCGTCACCCGACCCCTTCTTGTAGAACTGCCAATCGTCCGGTGTCAGCATCGCGACACCGGCCGTCAGGCGCGCGCGGTCGTCGTCGTCGGTGAGATAGGCGCCGTGGGTGCAGCAGCCGTCGTCCGGGCGGCCGGCGACGATGCCCTGGCATGCCGGAGTGCCGAAGACGCACGACCATCTCGACAGCAGCCAGGTCAAGTCGATGCTGATCAGGTGCTCGGGATCGGCGGGGTCGAAGAACTCGAACCACTCGCGCGGGAAGTCGAGCGGGACTTCCGGAGTGCCGGGCGAAGTCGATCCATCAGGGCTCACAGCGATCAACGGTAGCTGTCCGGGTCGCATTGCTGCGCCGCGCGCAGTAATTTCGTAGCGTGAGAATCGGAGTGCTCGATGTGGGCAGCAATACGGTGCACATGCTCGTGGTCGATGCGAAGGCCGGCGGTGCGCCCACGGCGATGAGTTCGACCAAGGCGGTGCTGCGCCTGGCCGAACAGATCGACGATGGCGGCAAAATGACCAAGGCGGGTGCGGACTCGTTGGTGTCCACCATCGAAGACTTTGCCAAGATTGCCGAATCGTCCGGCTGCGGCGAGGTGATGGCCTTTGCGACCTCGGCGGTCCGCGATGCCACCAACTCCGATGAGGTGCTCAGACGGGTTCGCAAGACCTCCGGGCTAGACCCAGTGGTTCTCAGCGGAGTCGACGAGGCGCGGCTGACGTGTCTGGCGGTCCGCCGCTGGTACGGCTGGCAGGCTGGCCGGATCCTGGCGCTCGATATCGGCGGTGGCTCGCTGGAGATGTCCAACGGCGTGGACGAGGAACCAGACATCGCCATCTCGCTCCCGCTCGGGGCTGGCCGGATCACCCGCGAATGGATCAACTCCGATCCGCCAGACCATCGCCGCATCGCAGTGTTGCGTGACTGGCTGGACTCCGAGCTGAAAGCCCCCGCCAAGGAACTCAAGAGCGCGGGCAAGCACAACCTGGCGGTCGGCTCGTCCAAAACTTTCCGCTCCCTGGCCCGGCTGACCGGCGCGGCGCCGTCGAGCGCCGGTCCGCACATGCAGCGCAGCGTCACCCAGGACGGCATTCGGCAACTCATCGCCTTCATCTCCCGGATGACCACCGCCGACCGTGCGCAACTGGAAGGCGTGAGCGCCGACCGGGCCCCGCAAATTGTGGCTGGCGCGCTGGTGGCGGAGGCCGCCATGCGCGCCCTGGGTGTTGATCGACTGGAGATCTGTCCGTGGGCGCTTCGCGAGGGTGTGATTCTCCGGCGGCTCGACAGCGAGCCTGCCGGTCCGATGACCATCGGACCGTAGACTTGACTCGTACCTTGCGGGCCAGACCCGCAACCGGAAAAGCAGGATGGAGTGACCGCTGATGGCCAAGGAGCCGGATTCGCGTCCGATCACCGTGGAGGAGTTGATCTCCGGCACCGTCCCGGACGGGGGTCACTTCCCGCATGCCGATTCGGTGGCGGTGACCCGTGAGATGGACGAGGGCGGTGACACAGTGCCCCCCGGCGCCTCCGGTATGCCCGGCTACACCACCGCCGCGCCCGCGGTCCGCCCCCGCGCTCGCGTCATCGGCGCCTCCGGCATGCCCGCGTACACGCCGGCGCCCTCTACTGAGATCGGCGAGTCGCGAAACGTGGTCACCGGCATCATTCCGGTGGTCACCGACGACGCGCCCGAGGTGGACACCGGGTCGCTGCGCGCTGTTGATCCGGACGACCTCATTGGTGTCGAGTTGCCGGCGACCGGAGCGGGCCTGCCCAGTGCCACCGTCGTGGTGCACGACGCGAATCTGCCCGCCGCGACCGTCGTGATCGCGAGCGAGGTGATTGCGAGCCAGGAGCTCGGGAGCGCAGCGGCCGTCGCGGACGGCGATGCGTTCACCGACTTCGACCAGACGACCACCGCTGCGCTGTTCGAGACTGAGGCGGAGGCCGTCGAAGGTAGCGACCACCTCGCTAACACCGGTGAACTGGTTGCGGCAAACGATTCCGTGCTGTTGCTCGACGAGGTCGAAGCGGCCGAGTCTGCCGCTGAGGCCGAAGCGCCGCAGGACCGCTCCCCGCTGTGGGGCTGGCTCGCGCTGGCTGGCGAAGTGATCCTCGGCGTGGCTATCGGCGCCGGGCTGTTCTGGGGCTTCACCATTTTGTGGAAGCAATACGTGTATCTGGCGCTGGTTCTCGCGGTGCTGGTCATCTTCGCAATCGTGACCTTCGCGTATGTGCTGCGAAAGCGCGATCTGCCGACTACGTTGCTGGCGCTGGCGGTGGGCTTGATCGTCACCATCGGCCCACTCGTCCTGCTCGTCTAGCGGGGCAGGAGTTCGCCCCGGTGCGTCCCGAAATCCCCATCGGCCTGTCCACCGCCTCGGTCTATCCACAGAATACGGAGGCGGCGTTCGCCTACGCCGCTGAAATCGGCTACGACGGCGTCGAGTTGATGGTCTGGTCCGATCCGGTCAGCCAGGACATCGCGCACATCGCGCACCTATCGCAGCAGTACCAGGTACCGGTGTTGTCGGTGCACGCACCGTGCCTGCTGATCAGTCAGCGTGTGTGGGGCCGCGATCCGTCGGCAAAGCTGGTGCGATCAGTACAGGCCGCCGAGGACCTCGGCGCCGATACGGTGGTGGTGCATCCGCCGTTTCGCTGGCAGCGCGACTATGTGCGCGGATTCGACCGTCTGGTGCGCAGGCTGGAAGCCGAGAGCGACGTCAAGGTGGCGGTGGAGAATATGTTTCCGCTGCGTGCCGACCGGATGTTCGGTGCCGGTGCACGCTCGGCCCAGCGGATGGCCGACCGTGGGGGGCACCCGGGGTTCGCCACGTCGGCGTTCGGCAAGTCGATCGACCCGACGGACGACGGCTACGACAACTACACCCTCGATCTGTCGCACGCGGCGACCGCCGGCCTTGATGCGCTCGGCCTCGCCGATCGAATGGGCAGCGGCTTGCGGCACCTGCACCTGACCGACGGCACCGGCGCCGCCACCGACGAACACCTGATCCCGGGCGACGGCACCCAGCCGTGCGTCGAAGTGTGCCGTCGGCTCGCCGAGAGCGATTTCGGCGGCGCCGTCGTCCTGGAAGTGCACACCACCGGCGCCAAGAGCAAAGCCGAGCGCACCGCGCTGCTCACCCGGTCCTTGGAGTTTGCCCGCCGTTACCTGGATCGCGGCGAGACCGCCCCGGAGGCGGACGTCGAGCGAGGGGAGAGCGATGTCAACGGCGCTCGCTGACCTGCTGACCTTCCAGGTCGACGATCGGACCGTCGACAGCAGTGCGATTGTCTATCGGGGTTCGATCTCTCCGACCTTCACCATCGGACCCAAGGTGCACGGCGGCAGCCTGCAGATGATGGTGGGCGCCGCGGCGCGTGCTGCGCTTATCGAGTTGACGTCGGCCGACGCCGATCCGACGCTGCTGGCGGGCGTCACCCCGATCGCCATCGCCAGCGACTACCTGGCCGCAGCGGATCCGGCCGAGGTGGAGTTGGCGGTCCGAGTCATCAAGCGTGGCCGCACGGTGAGCCTGGTGCGGGTGGAGGTGACCCAACATGATCGCGTGATGGTCTCGTCGACGGTCACTCTGGGCCGCGCGGACAGCGGCGAACCGCATCATCGGCGCCTCGTCGAGTTCGACGGCCTCCCGCCGAGGCCGACCGACGATGCTGTCGCCATCGGCGATTCGCCGCTTGGGGACGTGATGCATGTGGGATCGGCGCTGGAGTTGGCCCTGGACCCGGCGTGGTTCCCGGCGTTGACCGGCGACACCGGTGAACCGGCGATCCGCGGCTGGACCCGGCCGCGTGACGGTGATGCCCAGCCACCGACTATGGCCGCCGATTTCCCGGTCCTGGTCTGCGATGTGTCCCCGCCGGTGGTGATGAACCTCGGCCTGTTCGGCTGGGCGCCGACCGTCCAACTGACCACATACGTGCGGCGGCTCCCCGCGCCGGGGATTGACGGCAACGGCTGGCTGCGGTTTGCCGCCACCAGCACCGAGGTGGGGCAGGGCATGTTCGCCGAGGACCACGTCGTCGTCGACGAGACCGGTGCGCTGGTCGCGCAGTCCCGGCAATTGGCATTGATTCCGGCGCGCCCATCCGGGCAGTGAGCCGACTATCCTTCCACCACGCAAAGGACAACACATGACCGAGCGGATCGCGATCATCGGCGGCGGCAAGATCGGCGAGGCACTGCTTGCCGGACTGATCAAGTCGGGCAAGCCCATCAAAGACCTCGTCGTCGTGGAGCTGTCGGCGGAACGGTCGGCCGAGATCTCGCGCGATTACGGTGTGCGCGTGACACTGGACGTCCGGGACGCTGCCGAGGGTGCTCAGGTCGTATTTCTGGCGGTGAAGCCCGATGCGGTGGACGCGGTGCTGCGCGAGTTGGCGCGCGCCGAGGATCCGGGTGAGACCGAACGCGTGACGGTATCGCTGGTGGCTGGGGTGCCGACCGCGCGATACGAGGCGAACCTGCCCGCCGGATCGCCGGTGGTGCGCGTGATGCCGAATACCCCGATGCTTGTCAATGAGGCGATGAGCGCGGTGAGCGGCGGGCGCTACGCCGACGCCGGGCAGGTGGCTGTTGCCGTTCGGCTGATGGAGAGCGTCGGACAGGTGATGGTGGTTCCGGAGACGCAGATGGATGCGGTCACCGCGATCTCCGGTTCCGGCCCCGCCTATTTCTTCCTGCTCGTCGAGGCGCTCACGGATGCGGGTGTCGGTCTAGGCCTGACCCGGGCGCAGTCGCTGGAGTTGGCCTCTCAGACGCTCAAGGGGGCGGGCCAGTTGCTGTCGGAGTCCGGTCTCTCCCCGGTGGAGTTGCGTGCGGCGGTCACCTCGCCCGGTGGTACGACGGCTGCGGCGTTGGCAGAGTTCGAGCGGTACGGCTTGCGGCATGCGGCCAGTGAGGCGGCCCGGGCCGCCGCCGAAGTGAGCCGTTCGGCGGCACGTCGAGTCGACCTTGAGGGTTCGCGGGTCCCTGTGGGCAGTAACGCCGAACGCGGCGACGACCTGCGCTAGCCTGGTGACCAGCGACGACAGCGGGCTTTCGGGATATTTCGCCCCAATAGCTCCGGTAGATTTAGCCACTCACGTCGCATTTTTCACATCCGCCACGTTAAGCTCCTAGCAGCACGTACGTGTCTATGTCCGCCGGAGGGGAAGCCGGTGGCCGCGATGCGTGCACCGGAGGTTTTGTTGTTCATGGCTGCTGCAGACAAGTCTGGAGACCGGAACGAACTTGCTGAGGCGCGTGGCGCAAGCTCGGCATCACAGTTCCTTACCGTCGCCGAAGTCGCCGCGTTGATGCGCGTTTCGAAGATGACCGTGTACCGCTTGGTGCATAGCGGAGAACTGCCGGCGGTACGCGTCGGTCGGTCGTTCCGCGTGCACGCCAAGGCGGTCCACGAATATCTGGAGA
>NZ_JBAQWU010000514.1:0-14847 GCF_049299075.1 Gordonia sp. (in: high G+C Gram-positive bacteria) | reverse complement strand
CGGCGAGCACTGTGCTGGCGCCGATGGCCGGGAAGGTGATCCACTGCGGCGACAGCGGGGCCGGGCAGGCGGCGAAAGTCTGCAACAACATGCTGCTGGCCGTCCAACAGATCGCCGTCGGCGAGGCCTTTGTCCTGGCCGAGAAGCTGGGTCTGTCCGCGCAGTCGCTGTACGACGTGGTGACCGGGGCGACGGGCAACTGCTGGGCCATCGAGACCAACTGCCCGGTCCCCGGACCCGCTCCGGCCTCGCCGGCCAACAACGGCTTCGCGCCCGGTTTCGCCACCGCCCTGATGAACAAGGACCTCGGCCTGGCGATGGATGCGGTCGCCGCCACCGAATCCAGCGCACCGCTCGGCAGCCATGCCGCCGCGCTCTACGCCGAGTTCGCGAAGGACCATGGCGCACAGGACTTTTCGGCCATCATCGCGACGCTCCGCTAGCCGAGTTCGCGTTTGAGGATCTTTCCCGAGGCATTGCGCGGGAAGACCGTCACGAACTCGATGCTGCGCGGGCGTTTGAAGTTCGCGAGGTACGTCTCGGCGTAGGCGGCGATGTCGTCGGCGGTGACCGCGTCGTCGTCGACCCGGGTGACAAAAGCCTTGCCCACCTCGCCGAGCCGATCATCGGACAGGCCGATGACGGCCACCTCGGTGACGCCGGGAACGCGCATCAGGACCTGCTCGACCTCCGCCGGGTACACGTTGAATCCGCCGCAGATGTACATGTCTTTGAGACGGTCGGTGATGGTCAGGTTGCCGCGCTCGTCGAGGGTGCCCACATCGCCGGTGTGCAGCCAGCCGTCGGCGTCGATGGTCTCGGCGGTGGCGTCCGGATCGTTGAGGTAGCCGCGCATCACCATGGCGCCGCGGGTCAGCACCTCACCGTTGGCGCCGAGGCGCACCTCCATACCGTCGAACGCACGCCCGCAGGTGGTGGCGACGGTGAGGGCATCGTCGTCGGATGTGCAGGTGGTGATGAAGCCGCTGGTCTCGGTCTGCCCGTAGGCGGTGATTACCGTGGGCACGCCCAACTCGGACTGCAGACGCTCGATTAGGACCACCGGCACGACGGTGGCGCCGGTGACGATCAGGCGGAGGCTGCGCAGATCGTCGGGGCCGCGGTCGGGGTCGTCGAGGATGGTCTGAAAGATCGTCGGCGCACCGGGGAAGACCGAAATCTGTTGGGCGGCAAGCATTTTCCGGGCTTCGACCGGTGAGTAGACGGCGAGCGGGAACATCGCCGTGCCGAACAGCACGCACGGCAGGATGCCCGCTTTGTAGCCGAAGGTGTGGAAGTACGGGTTCGCCATCAGGTAGCGGTCGTCGGGGGTGAGGCCGCCGTTCGCGCCCCAGGCGTGCGCGCCGGTCACGCTGTGCCGATGCTCGGCGAGCACGCCCTTGGGCGCTCCGGTGGTGCCGGAGGTGAACAGGATGTCGGAGAGGTCGTCGGGCGCGACGTCGCGGGCGCGGCGACGGCCCCGTTCGATGCTCTGCGGGGTGGCGCCGGCCAGGAAGTCGTCCCACATGAGCGGCTCCGCGGTGGTTTCGACGCCCCCGAGGGGAATGCCAATGACGGTGCGGTGCTCGGCAATCGGAGAAGCGAGCACCTCGGCGAGGCGATCGAGGCCAGCGAACTCGTCAGCGGCCACCACCACCAGGGCCCCGGAGCGGTCGATGATGTCGCTGGCCTCGGCGACGGTGTAGCGGGTGTTCAAGGGCACCAGGACCGCGCCGGCGCAGTGCGTGCCCAGGGCGGCGATCGGCCAATGCCAGCTGTTGGGTGCCCAGATCGCGACGCGATCACCCGGTTCGACGCCCAACTCGGCCAGCGCCCCGGCGAAGATCTCCACCTGCTCGGCCAGCTGTCCCCATGTCAGCTCGATCTCGGTGCCCCACTGGTGGTCGTGCACGGCGAGGCGGTCCGGCCACTGCTCGCGTGCGCGGTGCAGGGCGGCCGGGGTGGTGAGCGGACTGGGCAGCATGATCAAAACCTAGCAAATGCTTGGTAGGTTAGGGTGATGGATATGACCGACCGACACGGCTCCGCGAGTGAGCTCGCCGACCGCGGCCTAGATCTGGGGGCCTGGGCGGCATCGACTGCGGACGCCAGTGCCGTCTTCGCGGCCGCGGTGCGCGACTGGCTTACCGAGAACCTGACCGGGCGCTTCGCCGAGTTGCGCGGCCGCGGGGGCCCAGGCAGTGAGCACGAGTTCTTTGCCGAACGCCTGGAGTGGGATCGCCACCTCGCTGCTGCCGGCTGGACCTGTCTGGGCTGGCCCGTGGAGCACGGCGGCCGGGGAGCCACCATTGAACAGCGGATCATCTTCCACGCCGAGTATGCGCGGGCCAACGCCCCGGCGCGGGTGAATCACCTGGGTGAGGAACTGCTCGGCCCAACGCTGATCGCCTACGGCACCCCCGAACAGCAGGCCCGCTTTCTGCCGCACATCGTCGACGTCACCGAACTGTGGGCGCAGGGTTACTCCGAACCTGGAGCGGGCAGCGATCTAGCTGCCGTCGCCACCTCGGCCGCCGCACGCGACGGACAATGGGTGATCAACGGGCAAAAGATCTGGACCTCTCTCGCGCACCTGTCGCAGTGGGCCTTCGTCATCGCGCGCACCGACCCGTCGGGCAGTCGCCACCACGGCCTCAGCTTTCTGCTGGTGCCGCTCGACCAGCCGGGTATCACTATCCGACCGATCCAGCAGATCACCGGCACCAGCGAGTTTAATGAGGTCTTCTTCGACGACGCAGTGACCGACGCCGACCTGATCGTCGGCGCGCCGGGCGACGGCTGGAAGGTGGCCATGGGGCTGCTCCAGTTTGAACGCGGTGTCTCCACCCTCGGCCAGCAAGTCGGCTTCGCGCGCGAGCTCGACGACATCGTCGACCTGGCGAAAAGCAATGGGGCACTTGACGATCCGGAGATCGCGAGCCGGCTGCGCCGGGCTCGCGTCGGACTGATGGTGATGGAAGCCAATGCCCGGCGCACCCTCGCCGGCGATATCGTCTCGCAAGCCGGCGCCGCCTCAGTGGCCAAACTGCTGTGGGCCAACTGGCACCGTGACCTCGGGCAGCTGGCCGCCGACGTGGTCGGTGCGCCCATCCTGCTCGGCCCCGGCTACACCAGCGAGGGACGCCGCAACGACCTCGCCGACCCCGAACACGTCGAACTCGACGAATGGCAGCGGCTGCTGCTGTTCACCCGGTCGGACACCATTTACGGCGGCTCCAATGAGGTGCAGCGCAACATCATCGCCGAGCGAGTGCTCGGCCTTCCCCGAGAGGCTCGCGCATGAGCGTTTCCGATCGTCCCGTCTCCCCGCTTGCCACGCCGCCAGCGGAGGTTCCCGGGCACAATTTGTTCGCTGGCCGCAAGGCCGTCGTGACCGCCGCGGCCGGCACCGGAATCGGTTTCGCCACCGCCCGCAGGCTCCTGCTAGAAGGCGCCGACGTGGTGATCTCGGACTTCCACGAGCGCCGGCTCCGGGAGACCCGCGAAGCGCTGGAAGCCGAGTTCGGACCGCAGCGGGTCCTCGCCGTCGTCTGTGACGTCTCCAGCACCGAACAGGTCAACCGGCTGATCGCCGAATCGGCTGAACTCCTCGGCCGGATCGACGTGCTGGTGAACAACGCCGGCCTCGGTGGCGAGAACCTCCTGACCGAGATGACCGACGACGAGTGGGACCGCGTCCTGGACATCACCTTGAACAGCACCTTCCGCGCCACTCGCGCGGCGCTGCGGTACTTCCGCGAGGCCGACCACGGCGGGGTGATCGTCAACAACGCCTCGGTCCTGGGGTGGCGCGCCCAGCGCGGGCAGGCACACTACGCCGCCGCCAAGGCTGGGGTGATGGCGCTGACCCGGTGTGCGGCCGTCGAGGCCGCCGATTTCGGCGTCCGCATCAATGCGGTCGCGCCGTCCATCGCCCGTCACCCGTTCCTGGCGAAGGTCACCAGCGACGAACTGCTCGACGAGCTCGCCGAGCGCGAAGCGTACGGTCGCGCCGCAGAGGTCTGGGAGATCGCCGCGACCATCGCCATGCTGGCCTCGGACTACACCACCTACCTGACTGGCGAGGTGGTCTCCATCTCCAGCCAGCGCGCCTAAGGAGAACACCCTCATGTCCAACCCCCAGGCCTACATCGTCGACGCTGTCCGCACCCCGGTCGGCAAGCGCAACGGCTCGCTCGCCAAGGTCCATCCGGCCGATTTGGGCGCCCATGTGATCGGCGCGATCGTCGAGCGCACCGGCATCGACCCGGAGGTGGTCGACGATGTGATCTTCGGCTGCGTCGATGCCATCGGCCCGCAGGCTGGCAACATCGCCCGCACCGCGTGGCTCGCGGCGGGCATGCCGCTTGGCGTGCCGGGGACCACCGTCGACCGGCAGTGCGGCTCCAGTCAGCAGGCGATCCACTTCGCGGCGCAGGCGGTGATGAGCGGCACTCAGGACGTTGTCGTGGCTGGCGGCGTACAGAACATGAGCGCCATCCCGATCAGTCAGGCGATGATCGCCGGGCAGGAGTTCGGTTTCAGCACCCCGTTCGCCGAGTCGACGGGCTGGCACCAGCGCTTCGGCGACGCTGAGGTCAGCCAGTTTGTCGGTGCCAACATGATGGCCCAGCGCTGGGGAATCGGGCGACGCGAGATGGAGGAGTGGGCCCTGGGCAGTCACGAGCGGGCGCGGGCGGCGATCGCCGCGGGTCGCTTCGACAGCGAGTACGTCCCGCTCGGTGACTGTGTGGTGGACGAGACCCCGCGTGCGACGAGCCTGGAGAAGATGGCCTCCCTCGATGTGCTGTTGGAGGGTTCGGAGCTCACCGCGGCCATGGCCTCGCAGATCTGCGACGGCGCCGCGGCCACCCTGGTGGTCTCCGCTGACGCACTGGCGCGCTACGGACTGACTCCGCGTGCGCGGATCCACCATATGAGCGTCCGCGGCGACGACCCGGTGATGATGCTGTCGGCGCCCATCCCGGCCACCAAGTACGCGCTGGACAAAGCGGGGATGTCCATCGACGAGATCGACGTGGTGGAGATCAACGAGGCTTTTGCGCCGGTGGTGCTGGCCTGGCTCAAGGAGACCGGCGCCGATCCGGCCAAGGTGAATCCGAACGGCGGCGGCATCGCGCTCGGACATCCGCTCGGTGCGACCGGCGCCAAACTGTTTGCGACGCTGCTCAACGAGCTCGAGCGCACCGGGGGCCGCTACGGTCTGCAGACCATGTGCGAGGGCGGCGGGACCGCGAATGTGACGATCATCGAGCGCCTCGACTCCGCGCCGTAAGGGCACTTATGTGACGCGGCTCATGGGTCGCGCTACGATATGAGACACGGGTACGCGTGGTGTCTCATGCGGCCGATTTTCGATCAGCACTGGTTTCGACCAGTACTGATTTTCTATTAGCACCGGGAAGTGTGGAGGCTCGAATGACCAAGCCGGCAGAAGTAAGCGTGCGCCCCGGAGACAAGGTCTCCGCCGATTCGCACTCGTTGAATGAACTGCTCGAGATCCAGCAGGCCGCCTTCATTCGGGACGGCATTCCCGATGCTAAGACCCGTATCGACCGGATCAACCGGCTCGGTCAGCTCCTGCTCGACAACGAGGCGGAGATCTGCGCGGCGCTCAATGCCGACTTCGGCACCCGTCCGCGTGATGTCTCGGTCGCCGCCGATATTGCCGGCAGCATGATCGACCTCACCCATCAGCGCCGCCATGTGGCCGAGTGGATGGAGGAAACCAATGTCGCCAAGCTTCAGGGTTTGCTCGGCTTCAAGCAGCGGCTGCGCCACGATCCGCTTGGCGTCGTCGGCGTCATGGGTCCGTGGAACTTCCCGCTGAACTTGACCTTTGTGCCGGCCGGCTCAGCATTCGCGGCCGGTAATCGCGTGTTGATGCGGCCGTCGTCGATCACCAAGACGACCACCGAGCTGATCGCCCGCCTGGCCCCCGACTACTTCAGCATCGAAGAGTTGGCCGTGGTGACCAGTGCCCACGGCAACGGCAGCGACTTCGCCAAGCTGCCGGTGGACCACATGTTCTTCACCGGCTCGCCCGAGGTCGGCGCCTCGGTGGCGCAGGAAGCGGCCAAGAACCTGGTGCCGGTCACCCTGGAACTCGGTGGCAAGAACCCGGCCATCGTCGACCTGGACACTGACATCACCGAGGCCGCGAACTTCCTGGCCGACGCCCGGATGATTAACGGCGGCCAGGTCTGCCTCTGCCCGGACTATGTCTTCGTGCCGGAGAGCAAAGTGGGCGAGTTTGTCGAGAAGGTCATCGCGCGCTGGACCGCGAACTACCCGACCATCGCGGAGAACTCGCAATACACCTCGACCATCAACGCGAAGAACTTCAACCGGATCGTCGGACTGATCGACGATGCGGTCGAGCTCGGTGCCACCAAACAGCAGGTGATTCCGGCCGGCGAGGTGCTTCCGGATGCGGACGCGCGCAAGATTCCGCCGACGGTCTTGACCGGGGTGAAGGCTGGCATGAAGATCGAGGAGGACGAGGTCTTCGGTCCGGTACTCACCGTGTACCCGTACCGAAATCAGTCCGAGGCGATCGACAAGATCAATTCGGCGGGTCATCCATTGACCATGTACTGGGTCGGTGACGACAATGCGCGGCTGGCTCACCTGGCCGACCACACCCGCAGCGGATCGATCAGCGGCAACGACTTTGCGTTGCACCTGGTCTCGGGCGGTCTGCCGTTCGGCGGCGTCGGTCGTTCGGGCATGGGCAATTACCACGGTCGGTTCGGCTTCGAGACCTTCAGCCACGCTCGCGCGGTGACGGTGTCGAGTCTGCCGCTGAGCTTCGCCGAGTCCATGTCGGCACCGTTCACCAAGAAGGACGTTCGGGCGACCAATATGCAGGTCAAGCTGTGGAAGTTCCTGAACGGGCGGGCCGCGCGTAAATCCGCACGCTGAACAGCGCAGCGGCGCACCGGTGACGTCGCACCCACCCAACCAAGCACTTGCTAGGGTGGGTGGGGCACGGCAACGGTGAAGAGGTGTGATGACAGCGAAATCGACGGTGCGGCGAGGCGTGAGCCCCGACGGGATGTCCCGGCGTGATCAGCTGCTCGGTATCGCCGGGGCACTCTTCGCCGACCGGGGTCTGCGCTCGACCACGGTGCGCGATATCGCCGACACCGCCGGCATCCTTTCGGGGAGTCTGTACCACCACTTTGATTCCAAAGAGGCGATGGTCGACGAGCTGCTGCGCGGGTTCCTCGACGAGTTGTTCACCCGCTACCGGGAGATCGCCTCGGCGGGACTGAGTGCGGCGGAAACCCTGCGGCAGTTGGTGATCGCCTCGTTCGAGTCGATCGATGCACACCACACCTCCGTAGCGATCTATCAGAACGAGGCCCGACAGCTGGCCGACCAAGAACGGTTCGCCTATATCGGCGAGCGCAACACCGAGTTCCGGGACCTCTGGGAGTCGGTGCTGCGCCGCGGCGTCGACGACGGCGAGTTCCGCGCCGATCTGGACGTGGAGCTGGTCTATCGCTTTCTCCGGGACACCGTGTGGGTGGCGGTGCGCTGGTATCGGCCGGGCGGCCCGATGCCGGTCGACGAGGTGGCCGATCAGTACCTGACGGTGGTGCTCGACGGCCTGCTTCCGCGCTGACCGGAGGCTCGGTGCGCGGAGGCGGTCACGGTGAACTTCGAGTTTCGGGCGATCTGCCGGGTCGGTCCGACCACTCGCGCCAGCACCGGGCGGTACTGCAGGTGTGAGTTCCACACGCACCACAGTTCACCGCCGGGCCGTAGCGCCCGAGCCGCCTCGGCGAAGAGATGTTCGGCGATCCCGCTGCTCAGCGCGGTATCACTGTGGAACGGTGGATTGAGCAGGACCAGTTCTTGAGAGCCGTCAGCCATCGTTTCCAGACCGTCCGCCCGGATCACGTTCACGCGATCAGCGACGCCGTTGGCCGCAGCGGTCGCCCGGGCCGAGGCGACAGCCAAGGCAGATCGGTCGGTGGCGATGACGGTCAATCCCGGCCGTGCTTTGGCCAGTGCCGCGGCGAGCACGCCGGAGCCACACGCCAGGTCGACGGCCGTCGCCGCGGCAGGCAGCTGATCGCATTGCGCCAGCAGTAGTCGGGTGCCGTTGTCGATGGACGATCCAGCGAATACTCCGCCGTGCGTGACGAGCGTGAGGTCGACGTCGTCGAACTGCTGGCGGTGGGGCCACGCGGCGAGGGCGGTCGCGGCGTCGTCGGGTCGTGGGCCGCTGGCGATCAGCACGCGTGACTTCTGCCGAGCATGCGTCACGTCGACGCGATCGAAGACACTGCGAAGGACGTCGTTCATTCGCGGCGTCATGTGCTTGATGCGGCCGCCGGCGAAGACCCGGACGCGCGGGTCGGCGTGCGCGGCGATCAGTGCCGCGGTCTGCGCCAGCCGCTCCAGGGATCGGGGTAGGCGGAGCAGGACCGTCGTGGCACCGGTGAGGAGGTCGGCGTCGAAGCCGAGCTGCCGGAACCGTGCGTCGGGGACGAGGTGTTCGGCGTTGGCGGCTAGCGCCCGTTCGCCGGTGAGTGGATCTTGATGCACCCGCAGGTCGGTGGCCCCGAGCTCAGCGGCGCCGAGGGTGAGTGCGCCGTAGGCATCGTCGATAACCACGACGGTGCCGGGCGCGGCATCGGCTATCGCCGCGGCGGCCTCGTCGAGCAGCAGTCGGTCGGCGGCATCGGCGGCGGTCAGCCCAGTGCCGTCGATGTCGGGGAAGCGCCGCAGCGCCGAAAAGTCCAGTTGGGGTTGGTCCACGGAAGCTGAGCCTACGCGGCAGTAGACTGGTGGCATTGTGACTGACTCTTTTCGGCGAGGACTGGCTGCGGCGTGGTGCGCCGCCGCGGTGGCCGTCGGGGCGCTGGCCCTCGGCGGCTGTACCACTGACGGCCACGCCACCAAAGCGGCGCACTCGGCTGCGGCCGCGGCGCCGAGTTCGGCCCAGGCCAGGTCGTCGGCCACGTTGTCGGCCGCTGCCGAATCGTCACAGTCGGCCCCTTCGGTCGGCTCCCACTCAACCGAGTCACCCTCGAGTGCCGACGTTTCGGAGTCGTCGTCGTCCGGGGTGGCCGCCCGCGCGTGGAGCATGACCTGCAGCGACTACCAGGAGTTGACGCCCGACGAGAAGAAGCAGGTCACGGCCGAATTCGGGCGGCGCCTGAACAAGAAGGAACTGCGCGAGGGTGATCGCTCGTGGGCGATCGTCGCCGCATCCTGTAGCGCCGGGCTAGTCCGGGACAGCCAAGGAGTCACCGACAGTCAGTGATCGAGGCCGGACAGCGACGTCAGCCGCGCGTGCGCCTGAGTCATCACCGACTGGATCAGCTCGTCGCAGCTGGGCAGATCGTCGATCATGCCGACCACCTGACCGGAGGCGAGGACTCCCGCCTCGGTGTTGCCGTCGACCAGTCCGGCTTTGAGCAGCATGGGGGTGTTGCCAGCCATGATGATCTGCTGCCAGGTGCGTTCCCCCTGCTTTTTCATGGTGCGACCGTCGCGCAGCATGGTGCTCCAGTGCATGCCGGTCATCTGCTTGAACTCGTTGGCGTTGCGCGCTGCGGCGAGGAGCGCTGTGGCGCGGGAGCCGCTCTCCAGCGCATCCACCAGCGCAGTGCGCAACACCCGGTGTGGCATGCCGTCGACCTTGGTGGAGACCACGGTGTCGGCCAGTCCGCGTTGCAGGTACTCGCGCTTGACGCTGTCGGGGACCGCGGAGTCAGAAGTCAGCAGAAAACGGGTGCCCATCGCGATGCCGTCGGCGCCGTAGGCCAGCGCGGCCACCAACCCGCGGCCATCGAAGAAGCCGCCGGCGGCGATCACCGGAATCGAGGTCTGACCGTCGCGGCCGCCGAGGGCGTCGATCACCGACGGCAGCAGCAGGGAGGTGGCGACCGGGCCAGTGTGCCCGCCGCCTTCGCCGCCCTGCACGATCACCGCGTCGGCGCCCCAGGAGGCCACCTTGACGGCGTGCTTGGCTGCGCCGATGGACGGAATCACCACCGCCCCGGCATTCTTCAGCTTCTCGATCAGCTCGGGCTTGGGGGCGAGGGCGAACGAGGCGACCTTGACTCCCTCGCGGATCATCAGATCGACGCGCTCGGCGGCGTCGGTGGCGTCGGCCCGCAAGTTCACGCCGAACGGCTTGTCGGTGAGCGTCTTGGTTCTGGCGATCGCGGTTTCAAGCTCGGCGAAAGTCATCGTCGCCGAGGCCAGGATGCCTAGACCGCCGGCGTTCGCGGTGGCCGCGGTGAGCGACGGTCCCGAGACCCAGCCCATCCCGGTCTGCACAATCGGATAGTCGACGCCGACGAGTTCAGTGAACCGGGTGGCGATGGGGGCAGCGGTCATGACCGCACCTCGCGGTTCCGGACGCCCTTGGGGTCGAGCACCTCCCGGATGATCGCCAACTGCTCGTCGGTCGGGGCGGTGGTCACCGGAGCGGTGGCTAGATCGGCGATCGGGAAGCCGGTGTTCTCGGCGACCTGCTCGGCGGTGACTCCCGGATGCAGGGACAGCGCCCGCATGGTGTGCTCGGGGCCGCCGAAGTCGAAGACGCCCAGATCGGTAACCACCCGGTGGATGTTCAGGTGGTCGTAGGCGGGATTCGCCGGATCGACCTTGTCAAAGCCCACGCCGCTGACGATGTCGACCGAGTCGCCGAAGACGCGGGCGCTGTGCCGCGGCACCCAGTAGCTGGTCGGATGATTGATGGTGTTGCCCGGGGCGCCTCGCACGCCGAACATCTGGCGCTTCGGGTGCTGCAACGGACCGAAGGCCGACAGGTTCTGGTTACCGTGCCGATCAATCTGGTTGGCGCCCATCACCACGTGCCTGCGACCCGAGGCGACGACGTCGAAGACCTTCGGGAACGGCATCCAGCCTTCGATGGCTCCGGTCTTCCCGATCGCCGGGGTGTCGGCCAGGATCAGCGACTCGCCGTCGGTGATCAGCAGATCCGGTTCGGTGGTCAGTCGCGCCAACCGGGCACCGAGCAGCGGCACGGGGGCCATCGGCGAGGCCATGATCTCGCCGGCGCCGGTAAAGATGTCGGCGCATGCGACGACACAGTATTCGGCTCGGGTCACATCCACAGTGCTGGTCATTTGGTGCTCTCGGCTTCCTGCTCGGCGTGCCACTTGACGACTTCTTGCTGGTAGGCGTCCTCGTCGACGTGGAGGAAGCGTTCGGTGAACGCCGCCCACTGCGCCTCGTCGCCGGCGGACGCGACGTAGAACTTCTGGAATGCCTCATCGCGCGGGTACTCGCCGGCGAAGGTGAAATGCGCGCCATTGGGTGCGTGCACCACGCGGTCGACGTTCATCCGGTTGATCACCATGCGTTGCACCGGGACGGTCTCGACCAGCTCAGCGGTGGTGACCACGCGGTCGGCCTCCAGGTAGCGGCGGTCGGCGGCAGCCAGGAACAGATCGTCGAAGTAGGGGTCGACACCGGTGTACGCGGCATTGCCGTGTACGTCGGCGATGTCCAGGTGGACAAAGGCGGCGTCCAGCTTCAGTGCGGGCATGGCGACCAAAGTCTGGGTGCGGCCGTCGTCGTCCGGGTAGGGCGACTGCACGGTTTTGAGTTCACCCTCCCAGAAGGTCAGGACGTCGGAACCGAGGCCGGCGCGGATCGGCAGGAAGGGGAGTCGAGCGGCGGCGGCTTCCAGGCCGCACTTGACCATGCCCTCGTCCATCTCGCGGGATTCGATCTGGCCGGTGGTGCGGGCGGTGGCGAACCACGGGTCGTAGAACGGTGCCGAGTCCAGGGAGACGAAGCCGTAGTAGGCGCGCTTCACCTTCCCCGCCGCGCACAGCAGCCCGATGTCGGCGCCGCCGTAGGCCACGACGGTGAGGTCTTTGAGGTTCGAGCGGGCCAAGGCGCGCACCAGGGCCATCGGCTTGCGCCGCCCGCCCCAGCCGCCGATGCCGATCGTCATCCCGTCGGCCAGCTCGCCGATCACCTCGTCGAGTGAGCTCGTCTTATCGCGCGCCATATCAGCGCTCTCCCTTCGGCTTGCCGGTTTCGACAAAGGCGTCGCGGTGTTCGTCGGCGACGCCCTTGAGATTGAGTTCGTAGGTGTACCGCTGTTCCAGCAGGTAGCTGGTCTTCACATCGACCGGGTCGATGTTGTTGATGGCGGCCTTGGCCGCCCGGATCACCCGGGTGTCTTTGGTTGCGATCTTGCGGGCGACGTCGAGGGCGGCGTCCAGGAGCTGATCGGTCGGCACCACGCGGTACACCGAACCGAAGTGCTCAAGTTTCTCGGCGGTGATGTTCTGCGCGGTGAAGTACAGGGTGCGCATCATGTGCGTCGGGACCAGCCGGGCCAGGTGGGTGGCCGCGCCGAGCGCGCCGCGATCGACTTCGGGAAGTCCGAAGACCGCGCCCTCGGAGGCCACGATCACATCGGCGTTGCCGACGAGACCGATGCCGCCGCCGACGCAGAAGCCGTTCACGGCGGCGATCACCGGGACGGCGCAGTCGTAGACCGCGGAGAAGGCGGCCGCGCACCCGAGGTTCGCATCGACCAGCGCGTCGAAGCCCGTGGTCGCCTGCATCTCTTTGATGTCGACGCCGGCGTTGAAGCCGCGGCCAGCAGCGGCCAGGATCACGACGTGCGTGCTCGGGTCCGCACCCGCGGTCAGGATCGTGTCGGCGAGCTCGAACCAGGCGGCGCTGGGGAGCGCGTTGACCGGGGGATAGTCGACCGTGACGACGACGATGCCGTCTTCTGGCCGGTCCGTGGTGATCGGCATGTGAGGTGGGCTCCTTCCGGGGCGCCAAAGCTGCCCAAGCAAATGCTTGGTTGTTTGGTACGGTAGCACCATGACAGATTCGACGCACCCGAGCGCCCTGGGACTGACAGGCAAAATCGTCCTGGTCACCGGTGGTGTTCGGGGCGTGGGCGCGGGAATCGCGCAAGTCCTCGCTGACCTGGGGGCCCTTCCCGTGGTCTGCGCCCGACGGCCCGGTGAGGGCCACGTCGGCGAGTTCCTGGCCTGTGATGTCCGGGACTCCGACGCGGTCGCGGCGATGGTCGCGCAGATTGTGCAGCGGCACGGCAGAATCGACGGCGTCGTGAACAACGCTGGCGGCGCCCCCTTCGCGCTGGCCGCCGATGCGTCGGACAACTTCTCCGCGAAGATCGTCGGGTTGAATCTGCTCGCTCCGCTGACCGTGGCGCGCGCCGCGCACGCGGTGATGGCGACGCAAGACGGCGGCGGCGCCATCGTCAACGTGTCCAGCGTCAGTGGTCACCGGCCCTCGCCGGGCACCGCGGCCTATGGGGCCGCCAAGGCGGGCCTGGACAATCTCACGGAGTCGTTGGCCGTGGAGTGGGCACCTCGTATTCGGGTGAACTCCGTGGTCTGCGGGCCGGTGGAGACCGAGTCGGCGCACCTGCACTTCGGCGACGACGCGGGGATCGCCGCTGTCGGTGCCACCATCCCGATGGGCCGTATGGCGCGGCCCGCCGATATCGGCAATGCGGTGGCCTTCCTGCTCTCGCCCCTGGCCGAGTACATCACCGGATCCACGTTGACCGTGCACGGCGGTGGCGAGAAGCCAGCCTTCCTCGACGCCGCCAACGCCGGCAATGACGTCTGAACTGAACCCTGGAAGAAAGTGAAAACCCTTGAGCGATAACGGAAATGCAGGCCGTGTAGTCATCGTCACCGGTGCCGGACAGGGTATCGGCCGCGAGCATGCGCTCGCCTTTGCCGCCGACGGGGCGGCAGTGGTGGTCAACGACTACGACGCCGATTCCGCCGCCGCCGTGGCCGCCGAGATCCGGGCCGCTGGCGGGCGCGCCGTCGCCGCGCCTGGCGATGTCGCCGATTGGGCGACCGGTGAGCAGATCCTGGCGACGGCGATCGCCGAGTTCGGCGGCCTCGATGTGCTGGTGAACAACGCCGGTTTCGTCCGCGACCGGATGCTGATCTCCCTCTCCGAGGATGAGTGGGATTCGGTGGTGCGGGTGCACCTGAAGGGGCACTTCGTGCTCCTCCGGCACGCCGGTGCCTACTGGCGAGCACAGGCCAAGGCCGGCGCGCAGCGGCAGGCGAGGATCGTCAACACGTCCTCGGGAGCCGGGATCTTCGGTTCGGTGGGCCAGGGCAACTATGCCGCCGCGAAGGCCGCCATCGCCGAGCTCACCATTCAGGCCGCCGCCGAACTCGGCGGCTACGGAGTGACGGTGAATGCGATCGCTCCGGCCGCCCGCACGCAGATGACGATGGGGGCCGGCGAGGCGATGGCCGACCAGATGGCCGCGCCGGCCGACGGGTCGTTCGATGCGATGGACCCGGCGAATATTTCGCCGCTGGTGGTGTGGCTGGGATCGCCGGCATCGGCGGACGTGACCGGCCGGGTCTTCGAGGTGGAAGGCGGCCGGGTCACCGTGTTGGACGGCTGGCAGCGCGCCGAATCGGCCGATAAGGGCGCCCGCTGGGAGCCTGCGGAGCTCGGGCCCGTCGTCGCCGATCTGATTGCTCGGTCCCCGCAACAGGTCAAGCCCTATGGCGCTCGATGACCAGCAGAAGGTAGCGGTAGCACGCGCCTACGTCGACGCCCTGGTCTCGCACGATCCAGCCCACGTAGAACTGGCGCAGGACTGCACCCGGCGCGAAGTGGGCGTACGTACCGGCCGCAACGGCCGGCACATCGCGCGCAGTCTGGCGCGCGGGCCGCAGTTCCGGCTGATCCACGCGGTCAGCGACTTCACGGCGACGGTGGACGGCAGTCGCGTGCAGACCAGCTACCTGGTGCATGTGCGGCCTACAACGCTGGGTCTGGCCGCCCGTGTGACCG
>NZ_JBAQWU010000513.1:0-3659 GCF_049299075.1 Gordonia sp. (in: high G+C Gram-positive bacteria) | reverse complement strand
GTAACGCACGTGGTCGGCAACCCGGCCGGACCGCTGCGCCCGAGGCGTCGTCGCCGCCGCCGACGGCCCGTCCGCTCCCGGGTGATCCACGGCTGTGGCCGCAGCGCGAGGCCTTGAAGGCGGCTATTCAGCATCCGGCGCTCGCCGGCTCAGTGTTCGACTCGCTACCCGCCGAGTGCTTTGGCGAGCCCGCCTACGCCCTTGTGCACCAAGCGATTACGTCGCTGGGTGGCACCGCGAGCGGACTGAGTGGAGCGTCGTGGGTGGATGCGATCCTGCAGGCCATCGACAATCCGGCGTTGGCCCCGCTCGTCACCGAACTGGTCGTCGAGGATCTGCCGGTAGAGGAGTCGGGTCTGCCCCGCTACATCAACAGTGTGCTGGCGCGTTCGCAAGAAGTCTGGGTGGGCGCGCAGATCGCCGATCTGAAGTCCAAGCTTCGTCGGATGTCGCCGGGCGGTGACCCGGACGGGTACAACGCACTCTTCGGCGACCTGGTGGCGCTCGAATCGTACCGCCGCAGTCTGCTCGAGCAGGCCACTGACGCCGGGGTGGAAGCGCTCTAAGGTTGGGCGCTATCGCTTCCGGCGACGCAGCGCGTGGCGCGGCGGAAGCACCTCGTCAACCGGTGTCTCGATTTCGACCTGAATGTGGTGGACCAGGGGCACCGCGTCGCGCACCTGATCTTTCACTTCATCGGTGATGAGTTCGATGTCGTCGGTCGTCAAGCCGTCCGTCAGGTGTAACTCCAGGACCACGAACAGCTTTGACGAGCCCACGTACATCGTCAGCAGGTCCAGCACCGACTGCACGCCCGGTACGCTCAGCGCGGCCCCGCCGAGCCGCGCGCGAGTATTGGCGTCGACCCCCCGCCCGACGATCAGGTCGCGCAGATCCCGCATCAGCAGCGCCGCCCCGGCCATCATCGCCACCCCGATCGCGAGGCTGCCGACGCCGTCGAACTGGGTGAGCCCGGTCGCCCAATAGGTGCCCAGGGCCGCCAGGCCGAGTACCGCGGCGCTGGTCCCGAGTAGGTCGATGGTCAACGTTGCTTTAGTTTCGATGAGACTCGAGCGCCACAGGTGCCGCCACCAGGGAACGGTGGAGGCGTCGTCGTCTTGCCGCATGCGGTGGATGCTCAGCGACAGGGCATAACCGTTGGTGAGCGCGCCGAACAGGAGCATGGCGAAGGCGAGCCAGAGATGTTCGACGGGCGAGGGATCGACCACCTGCCGGTAGCCGAAATACAGGGAGGCCGCGCCGGTGCCAGCGAACATGATCATGCTGGCGATGAGTGCCCAGAAATAGATCTCGCGGCCGTAGCCGAACGGGAAGCGATGGTCGGCTTTGCGTTGGGATCGTCGGACGCCAACAAAGAGCAGCCCACCGGTCGCCAGATCCGAGGTGCCCTGCAGGGCCTGGGAGAGCATCACGGTGGACCCGGTGGCCAGCGCCACGATCAGGTTGAGGGTCACATCGAATGCGCTGACCAGGGTCGATGTGGCGACGACTCGCACATCGGAGACCTTGCGCATGGCACTGAGTCTACTGCTGGGCCGGTGGGTGGGCTTGCCGGGCAAATGCCGCGGGGTGCGACGCGAGGAGATTGTCGTCGTCCGGTGAACGCCGGACGACGGCGGGTTCTATTGTGAGACATCGGCGTGCGGCGCCGGTTGTCACCGAAATCGCAAGGGAGAGTAGATGTCTGCTTCGGCTCGCACGGCAGTGCGCGAGTTGACTGTCCGGGGTGTGATCCTCGGTGGTCTGATCACCTTGGTGTTCACGGCGGCGAACGTCTACCTGGGTCTGAAAGTCGGACTGACCTTTGCCACGGCCATTCCGGCCGCGGTGATCTCGATGTCGATCCTGCGCTACTTCGCCAACCACTCCATCGTCGAGAACAACATCGTGCAGACTATCGCTTCGGCGGCCGGCACGCTCTCGGCAATCATCTTTGTGCTGCCCGGTCTGATCATGATCGGCTGGTGGACGGGCTTCCCGTATTGGGAGACTGTCGCGGTCTGCGCGGTCGGCGGCCTACTCGGCGTCATGTACTCGATCCCGCTGCGCCGAACATTGGTGACCGGATCGGACTTGCCGTATCCCGAAGGCGTGGCGGCCGCCGAGGTACTGAAAGTCGGCGACAGCGAGGTGGGCGCCGAGGAGAACCGCGGCGGCATGCGAATGATCGTCGTGGGATCGCTCGCGGCAGCGGGGTTTTCGCTACTGAGCAATCTGAAGGTGCTGAGCAACGCGGTGTCCGGTGCGTTCAAGGTCGGAGCCGGCGGCACGATGTATGGGGCGAGCCTGTCGCTGGCGCTGATCGGTGTCGGCCACCTGGTCGGTGTGGGCGTCGGCATCGCCATGCTGGTGGGTCTGGTGATCTCCTACGGCTTCCTGTTGCCGCAGCAGACCTGGGGTCAGCTGACCGACGGTGATTTGCTCGACCAAGTCGGTGCGATCTTCTCCTCGGACGTGCGCTTCATCGGCGCCGGTGCGATCGCCATCGCCGCGGTCTGGACCCTGCTGACTCTGGTGGTGCCGATCGCCCGCGGCATCGCCGAATCGCTGAAGAGTGCGCGAAGCCGCCGGCAGGGTGTGCAGGTCGACATCACTGAGCGCGACATTCCGTTCGGGTGGGTGGCGGCCTCGGTGCTGGTGGCGATGATCCCGATCGGGTGGCTGCTGTGGGACTTCCTGCAGGGCACCACGCTGGCGCACAACAGTGCAGGCATGATCGCGGTCAGTGTGATGTTTGTGCTGCTGATCGGGCTGATCGTCGCCGCGGTGTGCGGGTACATGGCCGGTCTGATCGGCTCATCGAACAGTCCTATTTCGGGCGTCGGGATCGTCGTCGTACTGCTGGCGGCGCTGCTGCTGAAGGCGACGCACGGTACCGAGGACGCGCTGGTGATGACGGCGTACACGCTGTTCACGGCGGCGGTGGTTTTCGGCGTCGCCACCATCTCCAACGACAACCTGCAGGATCTCAAGACCGGTCAGCTGGTCGGCGCGACGCCGTGGAAGCAGCAGATCGCGCTGATCATCGGCGTGTGCTTCGGTGCGGTGATCATTCCGCCGGTCCTGGAGCTGATGAACACGGCGTTCGGCTTCGTCGGTGCCCCGGGGGCCAAGGCGGACGCGCTGGCGGCGCCGCAGGCCGCGCTGATGTCGTCGTTGGCCGAAGGGGTGTTCGGCGGCAACTTGGACTGGGGCCTGATCGGCCTGGGCTGCTTGATCGGTGCTGTGGTGATCGCCGTCGACGAGATCCTCAAGCGGACTACAAAGAGCCTCCGCCTGCCGCCGCTGGCGGTCGGGATGGGCATGTACCTGCCGATGGCGATCACGCTGATCATCCCGGTGGGTGCGTTCATCGGCCGCGCCTACAACAAGTGGGCCGAGCGCGACGCGGGTGACGCCGACCGCAAGAAGCGACTGGGCGTGCTGATGGCGACCGGTCTGATTGTGGGCGAGAGCCTCTACGGCGTGATCTTCGCTGGCATCGTCGCAGGTACCGGCGATGACGAACCGCTGGCACTGCCGTTCATCCCGGACGGTTACGCGGGATGGGCGCCGATGGTCGGCGTCATCGTCTTCGCGGTGTTGGTCACCTGGCTGTACAACTACGTGCGCACCACCGCGGCGAAGCCGTACGACGG
>NZ_JBAQWU010000512.1:0-3415 GCF_049299075.1 Gordonia sp. (in: high G+C Gram-positive bacteria) | reverse complement strand
GCCTGGCACTATGTAGGGCATGGATCTCTTCATCCCCCTCATGCTCGCCTTCGCCGTGGCGATGCTGTTCATTAGCTTCCGCAACCAGAAGAAGCGCACCAAGGCCATGAACGACGTCCGGGCGCAGGCCGTTCCGGGCGCCCGTGTGCAACTCACCTGCGGTCTGCACGGCACCATCTTCAGTGATGACGGCGGCGAGAACGTCGACGTCGAGATCGCACCGGGTGTCGTCACCACATGGAACCGTCTGGCGATCCGCGAAGTCGTCGCCGACGACGCCCCGGCCGCAGCCGAGGCGCCCGCCATCGAGACCGTGACCGACGACGTGCCCACCAACGACACCGGAATCGACGACAAGTTGATCGGCGACGCGCCGGAGGCGCGACCGGACACCGATTCGAAGGACAAGTAGGCTTTCCGCCCGTGAGCAATCCCTCCCCACGACCGCGCCGGACCGCCGCGCGTCGCGGCACTCCGCCGTGGCAGCCTTTGACGGCCTTTCTGGTGCTCCTCGGCGTGATCTACGCCCTGGTCTTCTTCACCGGCGGCGGCAAGCCGGAACCCAAGCTCGGCATCGACTTGCAGGGCGGTACCCGGGTGGTGCTGACTGCCCGTACCGATGACGGCCGGGCGCCCCAGCGCGATCAGTTGGATTTGGCGCGGCAGATCATCGAAAAGCGCGTCAACGGCCTCGGCGTCGGCGGCTCGGAAGTGGTCGTCAACGGAAACAACATCATCATCACAGTGCCCGGCGACGACGGTAAGCAGGCGCGTGCGCTCGGTCAGACCGCGCGGCTGTTTATCCGTCCGGTTGTGCCGATGGGTGGGACGGAACAAGCGCGGCCGCAGACCGGACCGAGCGGGCCCAAAGCGTCGGAGATGACCGCCGAACAGCAGTCGGCGGCGGTTGATGAGCAGCGCAAGCTGCGTCAGGCGCCCGCCGATGCCGACCAGGCACGTCTGCAGCAACTCCGTGAGCATATGCCCCTGATGAACTGCTCCCCGGACTACTCCGATCCGCTGATCGGTCACGACGACCCGAAGCAGTACCTGGTCGCGTGCTCCGAGGACGGCCAGTTCGTGTACCTCCTCGAGCCGATGATCATCGACGGTCGTGACGTGGCCAAGGCCGAAGCCGGCCAGAACCAGGCCGGCGCGTGGGTGGTGTCGGTCGATTACCAAGGCGACGCCCGGAAGGTGTGGCCGGAGTACACAGCCAAAAACTATCAGCGTCAGACCGCCGTCACGCTGGACACCCGGGTGCTCAGTGCGCCAGCGATCCAGGCGACGATCACCGGCACTACCGAGATCAGTGGCGACTTCACTCAGCAGTCCGCGCAAGAACTAGCGAATGCCCTGAAGTACGGTTCGCTGCCGCTGTCGTTCAGCGCGTCCGAGGCCGAAACGGTGTCGGCGACGCTCGGCTGGCAGGCGCTGCGCGCCGCCCTGATCGCCGGTGTCATCGGTCTGATCGCGGTGCTCATCTACTCGCTGGCCTACTACCGGATGCTGGGCTTTTTGGCAGCGGGGTCGCTGGTGCTGGCCGGGGTGATGGTCTACGGCGTCATGGTGCTACTTGGCCGGTGGATCGGGTTCACCCTCGACCTAGCCGGTATGGCCGGTCTGATCATCGGTATCGGTATGACGGCCGACTCGTTCGTCGTGTACTTCGAACGTATCAAGGACGAGATGCGTGAGGGTCGCAGCTTCAAGTCCGCGGTGCCGCGCGGCTGGGCTTCGGCACGCCGCACCATCTGGACCGGTAACGCCGTCAGCTTCATCGCCTCGGTGGTGATTTACGCGCTGGCCGTCGGCGAGGTGCGCGGCTTCGCCTTCACCTTGGGTCTCACCACGATTCTCGACGTGTTGGTCGTGTTCCTGGTGACCCATCCGCTGGTAGTCCTGGCCTCGCGGTCGGAGTTCCTGTCGCGGCCCAGTATCAATGGGCTCGGCGCCGTCAGTGACGTGGCCCGCGCTCGGCGCCAGGCCGCCGCACGCAGCAGTCGTTCGGCAAAGGAGTCGATCAAGTGACCAACGCTCAGCCACCGGTCGTTCCCGAGGTGATGGACTCCGCATCCGCCGATGACGGTGCGTCGACCACCGAATGGCAGGACGCCGACTATGTCGCCGACGCCAAGCGCGGCTTCTTTTCGCGCCTGTACAGCGGCACCGGCGCCTTCGATGTCATCGGCCATCGCCGCCGGTGGTATCTGGTCTCCGGCCTCATCCTGCTGATCTGCATCCTGTCGATGGTCTTCCGCGGTTTCACGTTCGGTATCGACTTCGAGGGTGGCACCCAGCTGGCGTTGCCGAATAAGGCCCCGCTGACCACGAGCGCGGTCGAACAGGTCGTCGAAGGCGCCCTGGGCTTCGCGCCCGATATGGTGCAGACGGCCGGTACCGGCGATGCCTCCACCATCCAGGTGCGATTGACGCACCTGGATGCGGCGCAGACGAACACCGTGTCGGAGGCGCTCGCGGCCGAATTCTCGCCGACCATCACGATCGCTGACGTCAGCAGCTCCGATGTGAGCAGCACCTGGGGCGCGGAGATCACCAAGAAGATGTTGATCGCCCTGGTCGTCTTCCTTGTCGTGGTGTTCATCTACATCATGATCCGGTTCGACCGGGAGATGTCGATAGCGTCGATGGCATCGCTATTCTTCGACCTCGTGGTCACTGCGGGCGTCTACTCCCTGGTGGGTTTCGAGGTCACGCCGGCCATGGTGATCGGATTGCTGACGATCCTTGGCTTCTCCGTCTATGACACAGTCGTCGTGTTCGACAAGGTCGAGGAGAACACCCGCGGTGTGCTCGCCAGTCGTCGGCGAACCTACGCCGAACAGACCAACTTGGCCGTCAATCAGACCTTCATGCGCTCGATCAACACCACGGTGATCTCGGTGCTGCCGATCATCGCGCTGATGGTGGTCGCCGTCTGGTTGCTCGGTGTGGGCACCCTCAAGGATCTGGCTCTGGTCCAGTTGGTCGGCGTCATCGTCGGTACGTTCTCGTCGATCTTCTTGGCCTCACCATTGCTGGTGTCGATGAAGGAACGACGTGCCGATATCGCCGAGCACACCAAGAAGGTTCTCGCGCGGCGCGCCAAGATCGAGGTAGCGCGGGGATGACCGCGGGTCGCCGGTTGATGGCCCGCGGTGCCGCTGCCGGGCTGGCGGCAACCATCGCGATGGGGCTTGCCGCATGCGGCGCCAGTGAGCGCGATCAGATCGACTACCTGGTCGACGCCGCCGTCACCAACTACAACGTCAACACCGTGGACGGTTATTCGTCCGGCGCCATCATGGCGCTGGCGCGGGTCCTGCCCGGCTTCAGCTATCTCGGTCCGGACGGTCAGGTCGTCGCCGATCGCGATATCGGCACGGTGACCGTCCAGGACGGCTCCGCGCTGACC
>NZ_JBAQWU010000511.1:0-8644 GCF_049299075.1 Gordonia sp. (in: high G+C Gram-positive bacteria) | reverse complement strand
GACAATCAACCAGCAGCGCACGGTGCTGGAGGGTCGGATCGAGCAGCTCAAGATCTACGAGCGTGAGTACCGTACGCGCCTGAATTCCTACCTGGAGTCGCAGCTTGCCGAGCTGCAGCAGCGCGGGAGCGCGGCCCCGGTGGAGCAGGGCTACTCGGACTCCGGCTACCAGCAGTAGTTCGAGTATTCGTCGAGGGGATAGAGGGCGGCAATGCTGACCTTGGCACTGGCTGCGGCGCTGATCGGATTCGGTCTGCTCGTCGCTGCGCTGATCACATCGAACTTCTGGGTCGCTGTGGCCTGCATCATCGTCTGCGCGGTGGGGTTGGTGCTGCTCGTCTGGGACATCCTGCGGTCATCCCGGCAGGGTGCCGGCACGGAGGATCCGCCCCGGTTCACCATTCGTGATCAGGCTTCGGAGTCGCGCTCCGAGCCGCTGCTACCCGGCCCGGATGACGATGCGGGCCCCACGGAAGTCGGGTTCGACACCGTCGTCGCCGAGACCGCAGCCGACACCGCTGGCCCGGCCGACACTGACACGTCGGGGAGCGGACTTGGGGCGCTGGTGGACACCGGGTCCGTGGCAGGCGCCGACAAGCCGGTGATTAGCGGCCCACTGGTGACCGGTGATGCGCATGACTACATCAAGTCGATCACCGGCTCGTTCCCGGTACAAGTCCCTACCTCAGATTCGTGGTCAGCGTCGTCCGCGACTCCCGCGCCGACCCCCGCACCGCGTATACCCGAACCGGCGGGAGCCGAGCAGCCCCGCGCGTGGGCCCCGTCGGTCGACGAAACGCAGTGGGACCGCAACACGAGTCCGGCGACTGGACCGATCCCGGCGAACTCGCCGTATGTGGGACGTCGTCGTCGTACCGAGGCGGCTGCCGCCGAACGCCTACGGGTACCGGCGGCGCCGGTCAATCAGGCCGGTCAACCGCCGGTCGCGGCACCGCCGTCCGGCCGGATTCGGGCACCGAAGCCGGCCGCCGACCTCGGCAGCGAGGGGATCGTCGTGCACGATCACACCGGTCCGCTGCCCAAAATTACCATCGTCGATCCGGACGCGTAAGATCGTCGAACAGAGCGTGGATCCGGCCATCACCGGGGAGCTCCCGGAAGAACAGGCACCCGGCCACGTTGGCGGTATGCCCCAGTAGAGCCGGGCGGGTGCGGCCCGACATCGCCGCGGAAGTCCGGTGCCGTGAGGGCATCGGCCTTCACCGAGTGGCGCTGACCGGCGGAGCGATCGGTTGCCGGTGAGCGCAAGCGGGGTGGTACCGCGCGGTCACGCTAGAGTGGCGTCCGCGTCCCCGTGCCCAGGAAGTCGGCTGCAGAGCCGACGCGCAGGCACGGTAGGAGTCCACCGAAATGACCGACGAGTTCGTCGACCAGAATGCTGCCGGGGATACGGCGCAGGGCACATCGTCGATGTCGAGGGTGTATCCCATCATCGATTTGACCGGTGGCCGCGGCCCGGGTGCGCCATCGTTCCCGCAGGTCGAGGAACGGGTCCTGGAATTCTGGGACACCGACGACACCTTCGCCGCGTCGATCGCCAATCGCAGTGACGCGCCGGAATTCGTCTTCTACGATGGCCCGCCGTTCGCTAACGGCCTGCCGCACTACGGTCACCTGCTGACCGGCTACGTCAAAGACATCGTGCCGCGCTACCAGACCATGCGCGGTAAGCGCGTCGAGCGCCGTTTCGGCTGGGACACCCATGGGCTGCCCGCCGAGCTGGAAGCCGAGCGGCAGTTGGGGATCACCGACAAGTCGCAGATCGAAGTCATGGGCGTCGACAAGTTCAACGAGTTCTGCCGAGATTCGGTGCTGCGCTACACCGGCGAGTGGCGTAAGTACGTCACCCGCCAGGCGCGCTGGGTCGACTTCGACAACGACTATAAGACCCTTGACCTTGACTTCATGGAGTCGGTGATGTGGGCGTTCAAGGAGCTGTACGACAAAGGGCTGCTGTACCAGGGCTATCGGGTGCTGCCGTACTCCTGGTACGAGCAGACGCCGCTGAGTAATCAGGAGGCCAAGCTCGACGACGCGTACAAGATGCGTCAGGATCCGGCGCTCACGGTGACCATGCCGTTGCGCGCGCCCGGAATGCCGCTGGACGGCGTCAACGCCCTCATCTGGACGACGACGCCGTGGACACTGCCGTCGAACCTGGCGATCGCGGTGCACCCGGACACCGAGTACAGCCACCTGCGCACCGCGCACGGCGCCGAGTATCTGTTGGCCACCACGCTCGTAGGCGCCTACGCGCGCGAACTGGGCGAGGTCGAGACGGTGGGAACCCACCTCGGCAGCGAATTGGCCGGTGTGACCTACACGCCGCCGTTCGCGTACTTCGAGGGCCATCCGAACGCGCACCGGATCCTGACCGCCGACTACGTGACCGTCGACAGCGGTACCGGCATCGTGCACCTTGCGCCGGCGTTTGGTGAAGAGGATATGGACGTTGCCACGGCGCACGGCATCGAGGTGGTGCAACCGTTAGATCCCGGTGGCCGCTTCACCGACCTGGTACCCGACTACGAGGGCCAGATGGTCTTCGACGCGAACCCGAACATCATCAAGGATCTGAAGACCGCGCAGCGGGTGTTGCGGCACGAGACCATCGAGCACTCGTACCCGCATTCCTGGCGTTCGGGCCAGCCGCTGATCTATATGGCGGTGCCGTCGTGGTTCGTTGCCGTCACCAAGATCAAGCCGCGCATGCTGGAGCTGAACCAGGAGATCACGTGGTCGCCTGCGCACATCCGTGACGGTCAATTCGGCAAGTGGCTGGCAGGCGCGAAGGACTGGAACATCAGTCGCAACCGGTACTGGGGAGCGCCGATTCCGGTGTGGGTGTCCGACGATCCGGCCTACCCGCGCATGGACGTCTACGGCAGCCTCGACCAACTGGAGGGCGACTTCGGGGTGCGGCCGAATGATCTGCATCGCCCGGTGATCGACGACCTGGTGCGCCCGAATCCGGACGACCCGACCGGGAAGTCGATGATGCGGCGAGTCCCAGAGGTACTGGACTGCTGGTTCGAGTCCGGCTCAATGCCGTACGCCCAGGTGCATTATCCGTTCGAGAACACGGACTGGTTCGATGGCAATCCTGCGACCGGGGAAGTGGCGCACAATCCGGGCGATTTCATCGTCGAGTACAACGGTCAGACACGCGGTTGGTTCTACAACCTGCACGTGCTGGCGACGGCGCTCTTCGATCGTCCCGCGTTCAAGACGGTGGCGGCCCACGGCATCGTCTTGGGCGACGACGGTCAGAAGATGAGCAAGTCCAAGCGCAACTATCCGGACGTGAACGAGGTCTTCGATCGCGACGGCTCTGACGCGATGCGCTGGTTCTTGATGGCCAGCCCGATCCTGCGCGGCGGCAACCTGGTGGTGACCGAGGAGGGCATCCGCGAGGGCGTCCGGCAGGCGCTGTTGCCCCTGTGGAATGCGTACAGCTTCTTGCAGCTGTACGCGGAGCGACCAGCGACGTGGCGGACCGACTCGGAGAACGTACTGGACCGGTACATCCTGGCCAAGCTCGCCGTCACTCGGGATGAGATCACTCAGGCGCTCGACACGTACGACATCGCGGGTGCCTGCGACAGTTTCCGCACGTTCTGCGACGCACTGACCAATTGGTACGTGCGACGGTCCCGCGCCCGCTTCTGGGCTGGGCAGGACCAGCAGCCGGATGCCTTCGATACGCTGTACACGGTGCTCGAGGTCGCGGCGCGACTGGCCGCGCCGCTGCTGCCGCTGGCCACCGAGGCTATGTGGCGGGGGTTGACCGGGGAGCGCTCGGTGCACCTGACCGATTGGCCGGCCGCCGACGAACTGCCCGCCGATCCGACGCTGGTCGCGGCGATGGACACCGTGCAGTCGGTCTGTTCAGTGGCCTCGAGTGTGCGCAAGGCGAACAAATTGCGGGTCCGCCTGCCACTGGCCACTCTCACGGTGGCGGCACCCGACGCGGCGGCGCTCGCACCGTATACCGCGCTGATCGCGGAGGAGATGAACGTCAAGAACGTCGACTTGAGCACCGACGTCGACGCGCACGGAAAGATCGAAGTCGCGGTCAACGCTCGGGCTGCTGGACCGCGGATCGGCAAGGATGTGCAGCGGGTGATCAAGGCAGTCAAGGCCGGCGATTGGGAGCTGCGGATCAGCGAGGACACCGCCGAACCGGTGGTCATCGCCGACGGTATTGAGCTGCGCGGCGACGAATTCACCCGCAAACTGGTGGCCACGGCACCGGAGTCCACCGGCGAACTGCCCGACGGTGGCGGTCTGGTGGTGCTCGACACCGCCGTGACCCCGGAACTGGAGGCCGAGGGCTGGGCCAAGGATCGCATCCGGGAGCTTCAGGATGCGCGCCGCAAGCTGGACCTGGACATCACCGACCGGATCAGCGTACGACTCGTGGTGCCTGCCGCCTGTGTGGCCACCGCCCGCACGCATGCCGACCTGATCGCCGGCGAGATCCTGGCGACGTCGTTCACCGTCGAGACGGACCGCCCGGGAGCACTCGAACTGAGTGAGGGCATCACCGCCGACGTCGCGAAGGCGTGAGGAACGAGCGCGGGCTGCGGCGGGTCCCATCTGGGGCCCGCTGGGCAGGGCTTGCCGCCGGCGCGCTGCTGGTGCTCGTCGCCGTCTACGCGGCGGCCGTGCGCACATACACCGGCCAGCGGGTGGAGAACGCCGCGCTGCGGGGCGCGTACCAGGTCAAAGCCGATGAGGTGACGGCCGCCGACGATGTGCTCGCGTCGTTGACCGTCGCCAGCCTGGCTCTCGCGGTGCTGATTCTGGCCGTGGTCGGCTGGGTGCGCGGCGGTTTCCGGTTGGCCGGGATCGCCGTCGGCGTGGTGGTCGGCGGCGGAGTGATCACGGAAGTGCTCAAAGACGTCGTGCTGACGCGTCCACCGCTGGTAGACGCTCCGTCGCACTGGTTGCATAACAGTTTCCCGAGCGGCCACACGACGGTCGCGATGTGCGTCGCTTGCGCGACGTTGCTCGTCGTCTCGTGGCGGTGGCGAACAGTGGCCATGCTGCTGGTGACGACGTGGACTGTCGGGGTGGGCGCCTACACCGTGATTGCGCGTTGGCACCGGTTGTCGGACACGCTCGGCGCCGATGCCGTCGCGGTGTTGACCGCCGCGGTAGGTGCGCTGATTCTGGCGCGGATGGGTATGGTGCAGCGGGTTCCGGACACCGCGCGCGCACCTGTACGCGGGCTGTTCGTGGGACTCGGTGTGGCGTACGTGGTGATCGTGGGTGCCGCCGGCGTCTACGTGGGTCAGGCCGGGATCGGCCAAGAACCCGGCTCCACCGACGCCGACTTCAACATCTATGTGGCCGCGCAGTCGCTGGCGTCGGTCGGCTCAGTGCTGGCAATCCTGCTGGCCTGGTGGTCGTGGTATCGGCTGGAGACGCGCAGGGTCAGCACCGGGCCGTCCTAGTGTCGTCGTCCGCGTGTCGCAGCGCGAGGCGCTCCCAGGAAGCTCCCAGCGTTCGTCCAGGCTGGGTGGAGTCTCGAGTCCTACCTTCTTCGATATGAGGATTGCAAACACGAAGAAGTCCCGGTGGATTACCGCCGCCATGCTCGCTGCGACCCTGACCCTCGGCGGTTGCTCGACCGCTGCGGAGTCGGTGAGTACAGGGGTTTCGACGTCGGTCACCGACGCCGCGGCGGCATCGTCCTCGACGACAAAGGAAACGATCGCCGCCACGACGGCTGCCGCCGAGACTTTCTTGGCGACGCTCAGCGAGGAACAGAAGGAGAAGGTCGGCTACAGCTACGACGACGAGTCCAAGACCACCTCGTGGTCGAACTTTCCGGTCACCTTTGTCGACCGTGCCGGACTCAATCTGCACGACCTGAACGACGACCAGAAGCACGCGGCACTAGCTGTGCTGCAGGCGCTGCTCAGCGATGAGGGGTATGCGACGGTCAACGGCATCATGGCAGGTGACCAATATCTGCTCGACGAGAGCACGTCGAGCGAGGAGTCGCTCGGCCAGTACTACATCGCCTTCTTCGGAGATCCGTCCGACAGCTCGGCGTGGGAGCTGCAGTTCGGAGGCCACCATCTCGGCATTAATGGGACGCTCGACGGCCCCGCCGATACGATCACTTTTGCGCCGACGCACCTGGGTACCCAGCCAGCGGTGTGGACGGCCGCCGATGGCACGACCATGCAGCCGCTGGCCAGCATGTTCACCGACGGGTTCGCGTTCTACGACTCGCTGACCGACGAGCAGAAGACCAAGCTCTACCAGGCTGAGCAGGTCGCCGACATGGTGTGCGCACCGGGCAGCACCTGTACCTACCCGACCGGCACCGGATTGCCGGGCAGCGACCTGACCGCCGAGCAGAAGCGGCTGTTGCTGACGGTGATCGCGAACTGGGTCGGGTTGTCCGATGAGCAGACGACGCAGGCAGCGCTGGACAAGATCTCCGCCACGCTCGACACCACCTACGTCAATTGGTCCGGTGCCACCACCTACGATCCGACTCAAGGCGACGGAATTTACTACCAGATCTCCGGGCCGGACGTGTACATCGAACTCGCCAGCCAAAAGGGCTCCGCGCAGGCCGATGTGGTCGGCGTGACAACGGCTGGGTGGGGTCACATCCACACGATCTACCGTGATCCGGGCAACGACTATGCGGGCAGCGTCATCCAGCAGGCCGCGTCAGCGATGACCGGTGGCCCGGGCGGGCGCGGTGGTCCGCCGGCGGGCAACCTTCCAGGCAACTAGCCTCTCGTGGTCGGGGCCGCGGTGCAGCGAGTGTCGATGACACTGACGAGCGGCCTCGATGGGTGGCCGCACAGTACGGACGTCAGGGGGCGATGTCCGCGGGTCATCCCGGTTCCTGGCGCGAGCGTTCCGATCCCGGGGAGTGCGGCCACCCGCGAGGGGGCGGGTGAGAGATGAAGTTCTCAAATAACGCGGTGCATCGAACATATGTCCGACACGCGTGTCACGATACGACGAGGCTCCGACAAAGAACAAGTGTTCGATGCTGGACAGACTGTTCCCGCAGGTGGTCGACCCGGACTAGCGTGGAAATCATGTCTGAGAATGTTGCGTGCGACGCAGTTGAGCGCCTGCAACGCTGGGCAGACTCCGGTGCCTACTTCGCGATCGTGTCGCGGCACCGAGACCAGTTGACCCTCGCCCTGTTGACCTGCAGCGGCGGGGAGGAGATGGGCCGGATTACCAGCGCCGACCCGGCGGTGGCGGCGTGGTGTGCGAACAACGACGGTGCCCGGGCCGAGGGCTACTGACGCCCGCGGGTGGAGGTCAGGTGCCGACCATTGCGCCGCTGCACGCTCGGTCTTCGCGGTGCCGCGCGACGACGACGCGTCGATACGATGAGCAGGTGGCCAATGACCCGAGTGAGACGAGTGCGCGCTGGGTCATGCACATCGACATGGACGCCTTTTTTGCGTCGGTGGAAGAGTTGACCCGGCCGACGCTGGCTGGCCGGCCGGTCCTGGTGGGTGGGGCCGGTGGCCGCGGGGTGGTGGCCGGCGCGTCGTACGCCGCCCGGGCCTTCGGCGCCCACTCCGCCATGCCGATGCATCAAGCACGTCGGCTGGTCGGACCGTCGGCAGTGGTGTTGCCGCCCCGCGGAGGTGTCTACCGCGCCGTCAGCGAACGGGTCTTCGCCGTGATCCGCCGGTTCGCTCCGGTCATCGAAACCTTGTCGTTCGACGAGGCCTTTGCCGAGCCCGCCGAACTAGCTGGTGCCAGCGTGGCCGATGCCGATGATTTCGCCCGTCGGCTGCGGGCCGCGATCCGCGCCGAAATCGGGTTGCCTGCCTCCGTGGGCTTCGGTTCGGGAAAACAGATCGCGAAAATCGCTTCGGACCAGGCGAAACCCGATGGCATTGCAGTGATTGCGCCGAGCGGCGAACTGGACTTTCTGCACGCGTTGCCGGTGCGGAGGCTGTGGGGGGTCGGTCCGGTGTCCGGCGACCGGCTGGCGCGACTCGGTGTCGAGACGATCGGCGAGTTCGCCGCGCTGGACTCGTCGGAGGTCGCCTCGATCCTTGGCGGCACCGTGGGGCCGGCGCTCCATCTGCTGGCCCGCGGGATTGACGACCGGCCGGTCGCCGAGCGGGCCGTCTCGAAGTCGATCAGTGCCGAATCGACCTTCGCTGTCGACATCGTCGATCTGGCCCGACTGCGGGCCGCGGTGACCGTCGCCGCCGCCGATGCGCATCGGCGATTGCGCGACGACGGGCGCGGCGCCCGGACCGTGGTGGTGAAGCTGCGCCGCGCGGACATGTCGATCGTGACCCGATCGATCACCATGCCGGCCGCCAGCGCTGACCTGGACGTACTGACTGCGGCGGCGCACCGCGTCGTCCTCGATCCGCTGGAAATCGGTCCGATCCGTCTGGTCGGCGTCGGCTACTCCGGCCTCACCGAAAGCGAGCAGGGCAGTCTTTTTCCCGACCTCGGCGACCGGCCCGCCGACACCACTTCCGCGATCGCCCTCGACCCGGTCGGCCAATCGGTGACAGACCCTGCGGCACCAGCAGGTCCATTGCCGTGGTCGACGGGCACCGACGTCCGTCATCCCGAGTACGGGCACGGCTGGGTCCAGGGC
>NZ_JBAQWU010000510.1:0-10603 GCF_049299075.1 Gordonia sp. (in: high G+C Gram-positive bacteria) | reverse complement strand
GTATTCGTTGAGCATGGTCAGCTTCTTGGCATCATCGGTAGCGGTACCCGAAATCGCTTTGGCCGCAAGGGTTTTGATCGGACCGGCGGCCACCAAGTTCGAGCGCACCTTCTTCGCGTAGCCGACCTCGCGGGCGACGTAGCGGTTCACCGACTCCAATGCGGCCTTGGCCACACCCATCCAGTTGTAGTCCGGGACGGCGGTGCGCGGATCGAAGTCCATGCCCACGATGGAGCCGCCCTCGTTCATCACCGGCAGCACGGCGCGGGCCAGCGAGGCGTAGCTCCATGCGGAGATCTCGAAGGCTTTGGCGACGTCCGGGCCTGGGCCCTCCAGGAAGGGCAGCGCGTCCGGGCCCATCAGGGTCCGCGGCGCGAACGCGATCGAATGCACGACGCCGTCGATCCCCTCGGGTGCCAGCGCGCGGAGCTGATCGGCAAGGGCGCCCAGGCTCTCCTCGTCGGTGACGTCCAGGCCGATCGCCTCGGGGACTTCCTGTGGCAGCCTCTTGGCGATGCGGTTGATCAGCCGCAGCCGCTCCGGGATACCGGTGATCAAGACCTTGGCCCCGGCCTCCTGGGCCTGGGCCGCCGTAGCGAAGGCGATGGATGCGTCGGTGATGATGCCAGTCACCAGGATGGTCTTGCCGGCAAGGATTCCACTCACGATGTTGCGCTCCTGTGGGTTCGAGGGGTTGTCGGGCTGGTCAGGTCGGGTCAGTGACCCATGCCGAGGCCGCCGTCGACGTTGATCACGTTGCCGGTGACGTAGGCCGAATCATCCGAGGCCAGGAAGCTCACCACGGCGGCGACTTCCTGCGGCTGGCCCATCCGTTTGGCCGGGATCGCCTGATCGACGGCAGTTTTGGTGTACTCCTCGGGCAGCGCTCGGGTCATTTCGGTATCGATGAGGCCGGGCGCTACGACGTTGGCGGTGATGTTGCGGCCGCCGAGCTCGCGGGTCACCGACCGCGCGAGACCGATGACGCCAGCCTTGGATGCCGCGTAGTTGGCCTGTCCCGGGGTGCCCATCAGGCCGACCACCGAACCGAGGTAGATAAACCGTCCCCACCGGCCCTTGAGCATGTTGCGGGTCGCGGCCTTGGTGACGCGAAAAGCGCCGGTGAGGTTGGCGTTGATGACGTTCTCGAAGCTGTCGACACTCATCCGCATGATCAGCGTGTCTTCGGTGATGCCGGCGTTGGCGACGACCACCTCGACGGCACCCTGGTGTTCGGCTACCTCGGCGAAGGCACGGTCGACCGATTCGGTGTCGGTCACATCGCATTGCACGCCGAACAGTCCGTCTGGCGCCCCGGACCCACGGTGGGTGACGGCCACCTTGTGGCCGTCGGCGGCCAGGCGCTGGGCGACGGCCAGACCGATGCCGCGGTTACCGCCGGTGACCAGTACCGAACGCGGAGTGAATTCGTTGTTGTCTGCCATGGTTGTTCAACCTATCTCACGAGAAGTGACGTCAGGGAAGGCGGCGATTGAGGAACAGTGCGCCCAAGGTGCCGATGATGGCCAGCATGCTGCCGGCGATCACCCACGGGCGGTAGTTGTCGCCGCGCTGGCGTTCGGTGCCGATCTGCTGGCGCAGCGTCGAGTACACCTTGTTGAGTTCGTCCAGCGACGATGCGGTGTAGAAGTTTCCGCCGGAGAGATTCGCGATCTTGCGCAGCGACTCGTCGTCGACGGGTACCGGGATGCGCTCGGTCTGCCCGTTCGGGGTCTCCAGCTCGACGGTGCCGTGCATGGTGCCGAACGAGATGGTGGACACCGGAATGCCCTCCTCTTTCGCTTTGCGGGCCGCGGTGAACCCGCCGCGGTTGGCGTCCGGGCTCTCCGGCACGGTCTGTTTGCCGTCGGAGAGCAACACGATATGCGCGGGGGGTGCGTGCTCATCGCCACCCAGGGCGCTGTTGAGCGTTTGGATCTGCTCGAGCGCTGCGAAAATGCCTTCACCGGTCGCGGTTTTGTCCGCGAGCCGCAGCTTGTCCAGCGCGCGTTTGGTGGCGTTGTGGTCGGGTGTCGGCGACACCAAAGTCGACGGCGTTCCGGCGAACGACACCAGGCCCAGGTTGATACCGGTGGTGAGTTCGTCGGCGAACCGCTTACCGGCGGCCTGGGCAGCCTCGAGCCGCGACGGCGCCACGTCGGTGGCCTTCATCGAATTGGAGACGTCGACGACGAGCATCACCGTTGCCCGGTTGCGCGGCACATCGCGCTCGGCCATCGGCCCGGCCATCGCAACGCAGAGCAGCAGCAGGCCGGTGGCCAGCAGCGCGAACGGCACGTGCCGGAAGCGGTCCTGATGCCGCGGGGTCACCGATTTGAGGACGTCGAGGTTGGCGAACCGCAGGGCGCGGGCCGTGCGCCGGCGCATCTCATAGATGTACGCGCCGATCAGAACCGCGACGAGCAGGATGGTGGCCAGCCACCAGGGATTAGAAAACCACTGGCCCATCAGCGCACCCCAGCCGCACGACGACGTTGCCCCACGAAGCGCACTGTGTCGGCGATCCAGTCCCGGTCGGTCTGCAGGGTCATCACTGAGCCAGCGCTACCGCGGAAGGCCGACTGCACCTGTGTCCGGTGTTGCTGCGCCGCGGCGGCGAAGTCCATCCGGACCTGCTCGGTCACGTCGATTTCGACGATCTCCCCCGATTCGGCGTCGGCCAAGGTGACCGGGCCGACGGGCGGCAACGCGATGTCCAGTGGGTCGAGAATCTCAATGCCGAGCAAATCGTGATGGGCCCCGATCGCGCGCAACGACCGGGCCCAATCGATGGGCCCGAGGAAGTCGCTGATCACCACGGCCAACCCGCGTCGGCGCTGCGGGCGGCGCAGCGCCTCCAACCCGGCGTTCAAGTCGCCCCGCACACCCGGGCTGCTGCGGTGAGTGGTGGCCAGAGCCTTGAGGAGGTTGCGGGCGTCCGCGCGGCCGGACCGTGCCGGGATCCGGGTGATCGAATCGCCGGTCACCGCGATCGCGCCGTGCCGATTGCCGCCGCCAGAGGTCAGGTGCACGATGGCCGCGGCCGCGGCCACGGCCAGATCGCGCTTGGAATGCTCCCCGCACCCGAAGTCCAGGCTTGCCGAGGCGTCCATCACGAACCAGGTCTCCAACTCGCGGTCGGCGATCATCTGCCGCACATGCGGCTGCGTGGTGCGTGCGGTGACCGACCACTCCATCCGGCGGATGTCATCGCCGGGCTGATATAGCCGCGCCTCCCCCGGCTCCGAACCCGGACCCGGAATCAGCCCGAGGTGGGCGCCCTGCAGCACCCCGTCGAGCTTGCGCCGAACGGTCAGCTCCAGGGTGTTCAGCGCAGCGTTCAGCTGGGGATCGTCGAGATGGCCGCCGTGCAAGGACGGTAGACCGCTACCCGCCGACATGACCCTCCGCGCGCGAAGCCACCGGTGGGGCGACCTGCGCCGGGGCGGCCTGCGGCGCTGCTGCCTGCTGCGGCACGGCACTGACCTGCGGTAGGCCTACCGTCTGCAAGATGCGGGTAATGATCTGGTCGGGGGTCACCTCGTCGGCGAGGGCGTCGTAGCTCAGCACGAGCCGGTGCCGCAGCACGTCCGGAATGATTTCGACGATATCTTGCGGGATCACGTAGTCGCGGCCGCGCACGATGGCCAGTGCCCGGGCTGCGGCCACGATGCCCAGGGTGGCGCGCGGCGAAGCGCCGTAGCTGAGCCAGGTCGCAACGTCGTTCAGGCCAAGATCGGCCGGGCGGCGGGTGGCGTCCACGACGCGCACGACATAGTCGACCAAAGCGTGGTGCACAAAGACACCAGCAGCCACGCGTTGGAGGCGGATCGTCGTTGCCGGATCGAGGATCGGTGAGGCAGTGGGAGCATCGATGCCCATCCGGTAGACGATCTCGCGCTCCTCCTCCACCGACGGATAGTCGACGAGGACTTTGAACAGGAAGCGGTCGCGTTGCGCTTCCGGGAGCGGATAGACGCCTTCGTTCTCAATTGGGTTTTGGGTCGCCATCACCAGGAAGGGGTCCGGCAGCGGGTAGGTGACGCCGCCGATGGAGACCTTCCGTTCGGCCATCACTTCCAGGAGTGCCGACTGCACCTTGGCCGGGGCGCGGTTGATCTCGTCGGCGAGCAGGAAGTTCGTGACGACCGGGCCGAGTTCGGTGTCGAACTCTTCGCGGCCCTGTCGGTAGATACGGGTGCCCAACAAGTCGGTCGGCACCAGGTCGGGGGTGAACTGGATGCGCTTGAAGTCACCGCCGACAACCGTCGCGAAGGTCTCTACCGCGAGCGTCTTCGCAACACCCGGGACCCCCTCGAGGAGAATGTGTCCGCGGGCCAGTAGGCCGACCAGAATGCGCTCGACCAGCTGATCCTGACCGACGATGACGCGCTTAACCTCGTACATCGCTCGCTCGAGGAGTTTGGCGTCCTCGGGGGTGAGCGTGTTCGCAGCGGCAGGTGAACTCAAACCGGTGACTCCTCGTCTTCGGCGCACCGAGCCGTCGGCCCAGCACAGAATCTTCTGGTGTGGATTGTTGGTGATCCACTGGTGCTGGGAGCGACTCTACCGGCCCTCGGCCCGATACTGCCGGACCCGGTCAGGCCAGTCGGACCCGGTCAGGCCAGGCGCACCACGTTTGGCATTGCGCCGTCGGTGCGCACGGGCGAGATCTTGACCACGTCACCGGACTGCGGTGCCTCGATCATCGTTCCGTCGCCGAGATACATCGCGACATGCGTGCTGGCATTCGGTCCGTAGAAGATCATGTCGCCGCGCTGCATTTCGGCCAGCGGGACTTGGAGGCCGGAGGTGTACTGGTAACCGGTGTAGTGCGGCAGATCGATGCCGATGCCGGCGAAAGCGTAAATCATCAGCCCCGAGCAGTCGAAACCGACCTTGGCGTAGTCGCCGTGGGCGTCGGCCACGCCGCCATCACGGATACCCAGGGTGGGACCGTTCGCGTCGCCGCCGCCCCACGCGTAGGGCAGGCCAACCTGCGACTTGGCGCGGTTGACGACGAGCTCAACGGCCTGCGGACCGCGGAGACCCGGCCGCATCGCACCGCCGCCGCCGCCACGGAACAGTCCGCCGAGCGAGCCGGTGGCGATCTGCGAGAGGGTGCCACCGGGGCCGGAGTTCAGTGGCGCGGTGCCGCCGATTCCGAGCTCGTTGAGCAGCTGCGATTGCGGAAGCTGCTGCTCACCGACGAGGGCCGCCAGGAGTTGGGTGCCAGTTTCGGCGGCCAGCTTGGCAACGATCAGCGCAGCTTCGGCCGCGCCGTCACCACCCTCGGCCGGATTCGCCGGGATCGCGCCGATGACGTCGCCCACGACGTCACCGACGTTCGGCGTGGCAGCCGCCGGCGTACCGCCGCGGGCCTTCTGCAACTTCTCCGCCAGCGCCGCCCGCTGCCCCATGAGGGTGCTGCGCTGACCGCGCTGGTCGCTCACCGCCTGACGGGCGTCGGTGACCGCGCTAATGGCCTCGGTACGGCGGTTCTGCGCGCCTGCTGCCGCCGCATTGGTCTGCCGACGGGTGGCCGACGTAGCGGCGACGCGATTGGCCTGCTGAGCGCGCACCGTCTGCAGCTTCTGGAGCGTGGCGCGCTGCTGGCGTCCCATGGTTTCGACACTCGTCATCCGGTCGAGGACCTTGCTCGGATCATCGGACGAGACGTAGTCGACCATCGAGCCGCGGTTGTTGCCCTGGCGGCTGACTGAACGCATGAATGCGTCGAACTCGGCTTGCGCACCGGCGACTAGGCCGTTGGCCTTTTGCAGGTCGGTTTTGGCGGCGTTATCGGCTGCAGCCGCGATGTGCTGGGCGGCAACGGCGTTCTGGAAGTCGACGAGCGCCTTGTTGACGTTCTCCTGCTTCGCGGCCACTTCGGTGGCCAGTGTCGCAAGATTCTGATCGACGGCGGCGATCTGGTTGACGAGTGCGGCGACCGGCGAATCGGGCTTGGGATCGGCGGTGGCAGTACCTGCAGTCAGCGCGCCGACCAGGACGAGGGCGCAGAGGGTGCCTCCCTGCGTCGCCCACCGTGCGTGACTTGTTACTTGCTTCAACCGACGTACTCCCTAGCTGTCCGCATTGAAAACCCCTGAACCAGCAATCTCTCTGGTCGCTTCGACCTCAGGTCTCTCAAATGTGTCTACAGCACCGTACGTCACATCTGACCCATCAGAAACCGGGTGCGGTGAATTACATTGGGGTGATTACCAGGGAAAATGGGTTGAACAGGCTAAAGCGCACCGCCCCGAAGCCATCACACTTTGGTAACGGAGCCGAGCGCGGTCGTGGGAGGTGGGATCAGGCCTCGGAGTCGACCGACCGGTCGTCGTCCGTGCCGGCGGATTCCGCGCCGACCGATGCCGCGCCCAAGGCAGTATCGTTGCGCTTCTGCTCAACGTCCGCCGTGGAACGGCGGCGCAAGCTGGCGTAGCGGGCGATCACCGCACTAAGTGCGACAACGACCAGGAGCGCGATGGTGACCAGCGTCCAATCCAGGTACGGCGCGGTCGCCTCGTCGTAGATCTGCCCGACGGCGGTGGCGGTATCCGTTCCGGTCTTCACTGCTGACGTGCCATCCTCGAGTTGCACGCGACTGAAGTCGCTGGAGGCGGTGCCCACGACGCCACCCGGACCGAAGACGAGCACGGTGCCGCCGGTGTGCGTCTGGATCTCGGTGGCGATGTCGCGATAAACGGTGAACGGAGCGTATTGCTGGTCGAGTACCACGACGAAGAGCGCGTTGCCGTCCGCATCGGCGCGCGCGACCACGTTCTTCAGTCCGGCGGACTGATCGGCCGGTGCCACTACACCGGTGGCCTTGAGCTGGGCGACTATGCCGCCGATATTCAGATCGGTCCACTGTGCAGTGTTATCGGCTGGGCTCGCCAGCTGGACGGTGACCGGGCCCGGGGACATGCACACTCCTGAAATCGCGCGTTGGGATCGCGCTCACTGTACGACAGCCGGGCGTTCGGCCGACCCGCGCCGCGCACGAACCGCCAAATCCTCCGGTTATCTCCAACCAGTACGCGCGTACTGCTATCATGGCAGGGCAGCAGCCCACGGGACGTCGCGGTGTCCGCGACAGCCCGGCTGATACCTCGTGCCGGCGCAGCCCGTCGGTGCGGCAACCGCGAAGAGGAGCACACGTTGAGCAAGGATTCCTTTGGCGCCCGCGGCACTCTGGAGGTGGGAAATGACTCGTACGAGATCTTCCGCCTTTCGGCCGTTCCCGGCACCGAGAAGCTGCCCTACGCACTGAAGGTTCTCGCCGAGAACCTGCTGCGTACCGAGGACGGCGCGAATATCACCACCGATCACATCAACGCACTCGCCACCTGGGATCCCAGTGCTCAGCCGAGCGTGGAGATCCAGTTCACCCCGGCACGCGTCCTCATGCAGGACTTCACCGGCGTTCCCTGTGTGGTCGACCTGGCCACCATGCGTGAGGCCGTCGCGGCACTCGGCGGCGACCCGAACAAGGTGAACCCGTTGTCCCCCGCCGAAATGGTCATCGACCACTCGGTCATTCTGGACGTGTTCGGCCGCGCCGATGCCTTCGAGCGCAACGTCGAGCTGGAGTACCAGCGCAACGGCGAGCGCTACCAGTTCCTCCGCTGGGGTCAGGGCGCCTTCGACGACTTCCGCGTTGTTCCGCCGGGCATGGGCATCGTCCACCAGGTGAACATCGAGCACCTGGCGCGTGTGGTCATGACTCGTAACGGACAGGCCTACCCGGACACCTGCGTCGGCACCGACTCGCACACCACCATGGAGAACGGGCTGGGCGTGCTGGGCTGGGGCGTCGGCGGCATCGAGGCGGAGGCGGCCATGCTGGGCCAGCCGGTCTCCATGCTGATTCCGCGCGTCGTCGGCTTCAAGCTGACCGGTGAGATCAAGCCGGGTGTGACCGCGACCGACGTCGTGCTGACCGTCACCGACATGCTGCGCCAGCACGGCGTGGTCGGCAAGTTCGTCGAGTTCTACGGTGCCGGCGTCGCCGAGGTGCCGCTGGCCAACCGGGCCACCCTGGGCAATATGAGTCCCGAGTTCGGTTCGACCTGTGCGATCTTCCCGATCGACGGCGAGACCATCAACTACATGCGCCTGACCGGTCGCCCCGAAGAACAGCTCGCGCTGGTCGAGGCGTACGCCAAGGAGCAGGGCATGTGGCACGACACCGAGAACGAGGCGGAGTACTCCGAGTACCTCGAACTCGATCTGGGTACCGTCGTTCCGTCGATCGCCGGCCCGAAGCGCCCGCAGGACCGTATCCTGCTGTCCGAGTCGAAGGTCGCCTTCCGCAAGGACATCCACAACTATGTGGAGGAGAACCATCCGGCGCCGCAGAACGGCCTGGACGAGGCGCTCGACGAGAGCTTCCCGGCGTCAGACCCACCAGCCGTCTCCCCGACCGAGGCCAAGCTCTCGTTCGCCGAAGAAGACGCCGTCGTCGCGTCGGCCGCCAACGGCGCCGAAGGCCGCCCGAGCAAGCCGGTCACCGTCACCTCGGACGGCAACACCTTCGTGCTCGACCACGGGGCTGTTGCCGTCGCTGGCATCACCTCCTGCACCAACACCTCGAATCCGTCGGTCATGATCGGTGCCGGCCTGCTGGCCCGCAACGCCGTCGAGAAGGGCTTGACCTCCAAGCCGTGGGTCAAGACCAATATGGCTCCGGGTTCGCAGGTCGTTTCGGACTACTACGAGGCCGCTGGCCTGTGGCCGTATCTGGAAAAGCTCGGCTTCTTCCTGGGCGGCTACGGCTGCACCACCTGCATCGGTAACACCGGCCCGCTGCCGGAAGCCATCAGTCAGGCGGTGAACGACGAGGACCTGACCGTCACCGCCGTGCTGTCGGGCAACCGCAACTTCGAGGGGCGCATCTCCCCCGACGTAAAGATGAATTACCTGGCCTCCCCGCCGCTGGTGATCGCCTACGCCCTGGCCGGCACCATGGACTTCGACTTCGAGACCGAGGCCCTGGGTACCGACACCGACGGCAACGACGTCTTCTTGAAGGACATCTGGCCGAGCGCCCAGGAGATCGACGACACCATCAAGTCGGCGATCAACGCCGAGATGTTCACCAAGTCGTACGCCACCGTGTTCGACGGTGACGAGCGCTGGCAGGGTCTGAGCACCCCGGACGGCGACACCTTCGAGTGGGACGACAAGTCCACCTACGTCCGCAAGGCGCCGTACTTCGACGGTATGGAGATGGAACCCGCTCCGGTTACCGACATCAGCGGTGCCCGGGTGCTGGCGCTGCTCGGCGACTCGGTCACCACCGACCACATCAGCCCGGCCGGTCCGATCAAACCGGGGACCCCGGCCGCCCAGTACCTGGACAGCCACGGCGTCGCGCGTAAGGACTACAACTCGCTCGGTAGCCGTCGCGGCAACCACGAGGTGATGATCCGCGGTACCTTCGCCAACATCCGCTTGCAGAACCAGTTGCTCGACGGCGTGTCCGGCGGTTACACCCGGGACTTCACCCAGGAGGGCGGCCCGCAGAGCTTCATCTACGACGCCTCGCAGAACTACCAGAAGGCCGGCGTTCCGCTGGTCGTGCTGGGCGGCAAGGAATACGGCTCGGGCAGCTCGCGCGACTGGGCCGCCAAGGGCACCGTGCTGCTCGGCGTCAAGGCAGTCATCACCGAGTCCTTCGAGCGTATCCACCGCTCGAACCTCATCGGTATGGGTGTTGTCCCGCTGCAGTTCCCCGAGGGCGAGAATGCCAAGACCCTGGGGCTGGACGGTACCGAGGTCTTCGACATCACCGGTATCGTCGAGCTCAACAACGGGGTCACCCCGGAGACGGTGAAGGTCACCGCCACCAAGTCCGGCGGCGACGTCGTCGAATTCGATGCGGTCGTTCGGATCGATACTCCAGGTGAGGCCGACTACTACCGCAACGGTGGCATTCTGCAGTACGTCCTGCGGAACATGATCAACAGCTAAGAGCTGGATCATTTATGCCTAAGGTCAGCGATGACCGGCTTGCCGCGCGTCGTCGGGAAATTCTCGACGGCGCGCGGCACTGCTTCGCCGAATACGGCTACGACGGCGCCACAGTGAACCGACTGGAGGAAGCCACGGGACTGTCCCGAGGGGCGATCTTCCATCACTTCAAAGACAAAGAAGCGCTCTTCCTGGCCCTCGCTCGCGAGGATGCGGAGCGGATGGCCGATGTGGCCGCCGAGGAAGGTCTGGTCCAGGTCATGCGCGATATGCTCGCGCGGCCCCGGGATTTCGACTGGCTGGGCACTCGGTTGGAAATCGTCCGCAAAATCCGTACAGATCCAGCATTCGCCTTCGCATGGGAGGGCCACAGCGCCGAGCTCGAAGCGGTGACCCTGGCCCGGTTGGAACGCAAACGCGAAGACGGCAGTCTGCGCAAAGACGTTCCCACCGAAGTCCTAGTCACCTATCTGGATATCGTCCTGGACGGCTTGATCACGCGCTTGGCGACTGGTCAAGCCACCGACGATCTGACAGCGGTCCTCGACCTCGTGGAGGACTCCGTCCGCACGGCGAAACCGGCCGGCTGAGGGAAGTTCGGATGCAGAGGAGGCCCCCGTTT
>NZ_JBAQWU010000509.1:0-1759 GCF_049299075.1 Gordonia sp. (in: high G+C Gram-positive bacteria) | reverse complement strand
ACCCCTCGCCACCCGCAAGGATGAGGACATGCCCGGCCATTGGCTGCTCGCCCGGATGGGCAAGCGGGTGCTGCGACCCGGCGGACTGGAACTGACCCACCGACTGCTGAAGAACGCGAAGCTGGCCGGTGCGGACGTTGTGGAACTAGCGCCCGGCCTCGGCAAGACCGCAGCGGACATCCTGGCGGCCGGCCCGAAGAGTTACGTCGGCGTGGAGGCCGATCCCGAAGCGGTGGCGCTCACCGAAAAGGTGGTCGGCACCAACGGACGCCTCGTCGAGGCCGATGCCGCCACTACCGGACTCGACGCGGACAGCAGCGACGTCGTGATCGGCGAAGCGATGCTGACCATGCAGTCCGAACGAGGCAAGGACGCCATCATCAGCGAGGCTTTCCGCGTGCTTCGCCCCGGCGGCCGCTACGCGATTCACGAGCTGGCCCTGGAGCCGGACACGCTGAGCGATGAGCAGAAGACCGAGATCCGGCAGGCCCTGGCCCGCTCGATCAAGGTGAATGCCCGTCCACTCACCGAAGCCGAGTGGCGCGCGCGGCTGACCGCCCACGGTTTCGAGATCGAGACGGTGGGCTTCGCTCGTATGGCGCTCCTCGAACCCAAGCGCGTGATCGCCGATGAGGGCCCGATGCAAACTCTGCGCATCGTCGCCAACGTGCTGACCCACCCGGACGCGCGACGACGCATCCTCGGCATGCGAACCGTGTTCCGGAAGTACCGCAACGAGCTCTCCGCGATCGAAGTGATCGCCCGGAAGCCGGCGGCCTGATGAGTACCGACTGGAGCTACCTCACCGGCCTGGCCGACCCGAACGTCGACGAGACCGGTGGCCGCCCGAAGATCACAGTGATCCATCGGGGCGACACCGAGACCGTAATCCGGCTGGCGTTCACGCAGGGCCAGGCGATGACCGAGCACACGGCGGCACACCCCATCGTCGTACTCGGCCAGGTCGGTGCCATCGACTTCACCGTCGGCGGCCAGACCCACGAGCTGACCGGCGGCACCGCTATTCGGGTCGATACTCGCGTCCCGCATTCGCTACGCGCGCAGACCGACGGCACGGCCACCTTGATCGTGGTGCACGGGTCATGACGCGAGGCATTCCCGGCGGTGCCCGGTGACGCCGCGCCAGCGCGACCGGGTCCGCTCGCTCGTCGCCGAATCCGAGGCGCCGATCGACGCCCAGACCATCGCCTCGACCTTGGACATTCACGTCACGACCGCGCGATTTCACCTGAACAACCTGGTGGCCGAGGGCTCCGCGGTGACCATCGCGCTGCCGCCGGACGGTGTGGGCCGTCCGCGGGTCGGCTACCGCGTTGTCGTAGCGCCCCCGATCGACGACCTCGTCGTGATGCTGATCATGCGTCTGGGTGAGACGCCGGAGGCCCGCGAGGCGCTATCTGTCGACGTCGGTCGCGCGTGGGCGGCCAAGCATCTGCCGGTCGAGTCATGGAAGGACGACGCGGCTGGCTCACCCGATCCCTTGGTGATCGCCGAAACCATCCTCACCCGGCTCGGCTTCCGCATCACCGGCGTCCTCAGCGCGTTCGGCGACCACGAGATCACGCTCGGCGGCTGCCCGATGCAGGAGTTGGAAGCCGACCTGCCCGAGGTGGCCCGCGGCGTGGTCCGCGGCATCCTGGAAGAAGCCCTCGCCACCGGCGCCCCGCAGCTCAGTTCCAGGTTCGCCGTCACAGTCACCCCGGATGCTCGCGCCGGTGCGTGCGAGCTCCACCTTCAG
>NZ_JBAQWU010000508.1:0-3623 GCF_049299075.1 Gordonia sp. (in: high G+C Gram-positive bacteria) | reverse complement strand
ATCATCGTCTTACCCGCGCCGGTCTCCCCGGTCAGCACGGTGAAACCCGGCTTGAACTCCGCCGACGCCGACTCGAGAACACCCAGGCCCTGGATCGACAGTTCTTCCAGCACGCCTTAACTCCTCTTTCCGCGCCAGCCCGTGACCGGCAGCGAGAACTTGGTGACCAACCGGTCAGTGAACGGCTCGGCGTCGAGTCGAATCCAGCGCAACTGAGTGTCCGCGCGCCGCGCCTCCAGGCGCGCCCCCGCAGGCACTTCCAAAATCCGACGTCCGTCGCACAGCGCCACCGCCGGCCGCCCATGTGCGTCGACTTCCACCGCGATCGTCGAGCGCGGACTGGTCACCAGCGGCCGGGCGAACAGCGCGTGCGCATTATTGGGCACCACCAGGATCGCTTCCAGATCGGGCCACATCACCGGGCCGCCTGCCGAAAAGGCGTAGGCGGTGGACCCGGTCGGCGTGGCGATCAGCAGCCCGTCCGCGCCGAACGCCGACACCGGCCGATCATCGACCTCAGTGATCAGTTCCAGCACGCCGTTGTGCGAGCGGTTGGCCACCGACACCTCGTTCAGCGCCCAGCTACCTCCGCGAGGCAGTCCGGTGCGCGCGTCCAGGACGGTCACATCCAGCACCATCCGCTCCACCACGTCGTAGTCGGCGGCGATGAGACGGTCCATCACCGCGTCGATCACCGCCGCCTCGGACTCGGCCAGGAAACCGATGTGCCCCAGGTTCACTCCCAGCAGTGGGACCTGCGCCGGATAGGCCAGCTCGGCCGCGCGCAGAAAAGTTCCGTCGCCGCCCAGCACCAGCACCAGCTCGCAGCCGAACGCCGAGTCCGGTCCCGCGTGCACCACCTCGACCTGCGCACCAGTGGCCCGCAGCTGCGCGGGATCCAGCGGATTCCACACGAAATCCTGCGGTTCGGACGGCAACCGCGTGTCATGCTCGAGCACTCGTAGCGTGACCCCGGCCGCCGCCGATCGCCGCCCCACGGTCTCCAACGTGCGGGTGACCTCTTCGCGACCGGTATGGGCCACGATGAGGAAAGTTCGCTGATCAGTCACCGCTCCCCCTCACTCACTGCCCTTGTGACTCACTATTGCGGTCCGCGTGTCACGGCCGCATCGATCAGCTCCACGGTATCGCCCGGCGCCGACACGGCAACGTCGGCGTCTACCGCTTCTGGGTCCGCCTTATGCAGCAGCAGAAAGTATTCGACATTGCCACTCGGGCCCGGCAACGGGCTGGCTTCCACGGCCCGCGTCACCAATCCGAGCTCGGCCGCGGCGGCGGCGACCGCCGCCACGGCCTCGGCCCGCAGCACCCGATCGCGGACCACACCGCCGGCGCCGACCCGATCCTTGCCCACCTCGAACTGCGGTTTGACCATCGGCAGATAGTGACCGCCCGGGCGCAGGCACGCCGCCAACGCGGGCAATACTAGCTTCAGCGAGATAAACGACAGATCCGACACGATCAGATCTACCGCACCGCCGATCAGGTCCGGCGTCAGGTGCCGAACGTTGGTGCGGTCGTGGACGTGCACCCGCGCATCGGACTGCAGCCGCCACACCAGTTGCCCGTAGCCGACATCCACCGCCTCCACCTCGGTGGCGCCGCGCCGCAGCAGCACATCGGTGAAACCTCCGGTCGACGCCCCGGCATCCAGACAGCGCCGCCCCGCCACGTCGAGCCCCAGCGGGGCAAAGGCGTCGAGCGCACCGATCAGCTTGTGCGCCCCGCGCGAGGCCCACTCATCGGCCTGCGTCTCCGTCACCAGTACCGGGGTGTCCTTGCCGACATTCGTCGCGGCCTTGCTGGCCACTGTCCCGTTGACCTTCACCTGTCCGGCCTCGATCAACGTCCGGGCTTGTTCGCGCGAACGGGCCAGGCCGCGGCGCACCAATTCGGCATCCAGCCGTGCCCGCGCCGCCATCAGTCTTCGAGCGCCTGTGCCAGGATGTCGTGCGCGGTGGCCAGCAACTCGGCTTGACGACCCAGCGCCGCCAAGTCGAGCTGGTCGTCGGCAGCCTCGCGCACTACGACCACCTCGTCGAGGATCGCGCGCACCTTCTCCGTCGGTATCGGTCCCGGCGCCATCGAGGCAGGCGACGGCCCGGTCACGACTGATCCCAGCCGAGGTCGGCGAGTACCTGCGCGGTTGCCGCATCCGGCGAACTGATCCGCAGATCCAAGTCCCCGACGTCGGCGGTCCATACGGCATTCGCGAGCGCAGGCAGCAATCCGGCGGCCACCGCCGCGCCGCTGGGCTCCACCGTCACCCGGTTCTCGTGCACTTCGACCTGCCAGCCGGGCTGCGCACCGATCCGCAGCACCTGCGGCGCGATGTTCACCGTGGTCAGGTCGGCGGCCACATAGGTGGGCCGCTGCTCGGTCGGCGCGGCCAGCAAGGTCTGCGGCGTGGTGACCCCGGTAAGCACCAGGAGACTGTCGATCCCGACGGTGTTCGCGCCTTCGATATCGGTGTCCAACCGATCGCCGACCATCAGCGGACGACGAGAGTTGCTGCGTGCCAACGCTTCTCGCATGATCGGCGCAGCCGGTTTGCCAGCCACCAGTGGCGTCGCACCGGTCGCCGAAGCCACCGCCGCCACCATCGACCCATTGCCCACCAGCAATCCGCGCTCGGTCGGCAGAGTGGTGTCGGTGTTGGTCGCGATCCACCGGGCACCGCGACCAATGGCCAGCGCCGCCTCGGACAGTTGCGCCCATCCGGTCTCCGGTGAATGCCCCTGGATCACCGCGGCTGGCTCATCATCGGCCGAAGAGACCGGTGTCAACCCGTTCTCGGAGATTAGCGCGCGCAACGCGGGCGCACCCACCACCAGCACGTTACTGCCGCTCGGCACCCGCTCGGCGACCAGCCGGGCACCCACTTGCGCACTGGTGATCACCTGCTGCGGGGTCGCCGCGAAACCGAGTTCGGCAAGATGCGCGACCACCTCGTCGGCCGACCGGCTGGCATTGTTGGTCACGTAGTAGCTGCCGGTCCCGACGATCCCGGCCGCACCGGGGAGCGCCGTGTGCCCCTCGTACAGCGTGCCGTCGAGGTCGAGGAACACCGCGTCGTAGCTCTCGAGGAGACTCGCCGCACCAGCAGCCGCCACCGACGGCATCTCGATGGCCCCGTCCAGCAGGTCGGTGAGCACGTACTCGGCATCGGTCGCATCGTCGATGTCGGCGGCCGCCGCGTTCTGGTACCAGGTCAGCGCCTCGGCACGACGGCCTGCGGCGAGCAGTGCATGCGCATACGCACTGAACAGGCGGGCGGCGTCGGTACCGACCCGGCCGGCCCGCAGGTCCTGCCGGTTCAACACCCGCACCGCGGCCTCCGGGTCACCCAAGTCCTGGTGCGCCCCGGCCTCCACAATGGCCAGTTCCACGGCTTCGGCGCCGGTCAACGCCTGCCCCTCCGGGCTCTGGGCGACCGCGATCGCCTTCTCCGGCCGACCCAGACCACGCTCAGCGTCGGCGATGAGCGGCAGCAGCGCATCGGCGTCACCGGAGATCCGCCGCGCGGCCCGCAACTCCGACAGCGCCTCGTGCCACTGCCCCGCATAGTAGGCAGCGATGCCCGCGGTCTCCCGGACCACGCC
>NZ_JBAQWU010000507.1:0-7325 GCF_049299075.1 Gordonia sp. (in: high G+C Gram-positive bacteria) | reverse complement strand
GGCGGGGACCCCGCCTCACCGCAGTTTCCGTTCTCAAACCGCCAGCCACGACAGACAGGACTGAGGCGATGACCGAACCTTCCCGCCCAGTCAACGGCGCCCCTGATGCACACGGCCACGTTCCGGTCATGGCCGCGCGCATGTACCAGTTGCTCGAGCCAGCACTCACCCGGACCGACCCGGCCGGCACCGGCGCGATCCTCATCGACGGCACCCTCGGCGCTGGCGGACACGCCGAATACTTCCTCACCCGGCTGCCCGGCCTCGTCGTGCACGGCATCGACCGGGACACCAATGCGCTCGACACCGCGCGGGCGCGGCTATCGCCATTCGGCCGCCGCGTCGTCTTGCACCATGCGCGATACGACGAGATTGGCGAGGTCGCCGCAGCGACCGGAGTGGCTGGCGTCGACGGCATCCTACTGGATCTCGGTGTCTCGTCCATGCAGCTCGACCAGGCTGACCGCGGATTCGCCTACGCCGTGGATGCGCCACTGGATATGCGGATGAACGCCGACGATTCGCTCACCGCCGCCGACATCCTCAACACCTACGACCACGGTTCGCTGGCTCGGGTGCTCAGCGAGTACGGGGAAGAGCGGTTCGCCGGGAAGATCGCTTCGGCCATTCTGCGGGCCCGGGAACAGGAGCCGTTCACCACCAGCGGCCGACTCGTGGAACTGTTGTATGCGACGATCCCGGCGGCCACCCGACGGACCGGCGGACATCCGGCCAAGCGCACCTTCCAGGCACTGCGCATCGAGGTGAACCGGGAACTGGATTCGCTACGCGCCGTGGTACCGGACGCGCTGGGGCTACTGCGAGTCGGTGGCCGCCTGGCGGTCATGAGCTACCAGTCGTTGGAAGACCGGATCGTCAAACGGGACTTTGCCCGGGCCGTCCGCAACACCACACCGGCTGGCCTGCCGATCGACCTGCCAGATACGGCCGCGGAGTTCGTTCTGGTCACCCGAGGTGCCGAACAGGCTGATGAACAGCAGCGACGGGAGAATCCGCGCAGCGCCCCAGTGCGTGTGCGCGCTATTGAACGAATTGCCGACGGAGCCATGGGGGGCCAGAAGTGACGCTCATCGATGATCGTCCCGCGACGCGCCGTCGTCCGGCGCGTACGGCGACCAAGAGTGCGCCCGGCACCAGGTCGCAGCGGTCGGCCACCCAGCGTCCGGCTACCCAGCGGTCGGCGACCGAGCGGTCGGCGACCGAGCGGTCGGCCAGCACCGAATCGCGGCGACGTTCGAGTCGGACCGCGCGCCGCCCCGCCCCGACGACGCCGTCGGGCGTGTTCACCGGACTTGCCCGGGTTCCGTTCATCGTGCCGATTGTGCTCCTGGTGATCGCGGCACTCGGGGTGACCTTGTATCTGTCGACGAAGTCGGCGCAGGACTCGTACGCACTCGAATCACTCCGAAAGCAGAATCAGATCCTCACCGAACAGCGCAACGACCTCAAGCGCACCGCCGATTCCGGAGACTCCGCACCCGAGCTTGCTGATAAAGCTGCCAAGCTGGGCATGATTCCCGCGACGTCGGCGGCGCATCTGGTGGTGGGTGCCGACGGCAAGGGGCGGCTACAGGGAGCCCTGACCGAGGCGCAGGGTCGTCGGTTGGGTTCGCTCAATCCGGCGCCGGACCCGGTCTCGCAGATCGACGCCTCGAAGGTCGATGACTCCGGCGGCCTCGGCGGCACACCGCCGCCAGCGGCAGCCACACCGACCCCGGATACCGCCGTGGCCGCGGGGAATCCACCTGCGGCCGCCGACGGGCAAAATCCCGCGGCCGCCGTGCCTGCGCTCCCGCTGCCGGAAGCGGCGAACCCGAAACCGGAACCGAATGTGCTCCCGCAGGGTGCCGCCACGCCGCGGCGCAATACTGCGACCGCACGCTAGTCGAAGGGAAAATGTAAAGACCATGACCGATTCCTTGACTGGCAGTACCCCGGCGGGCGGTGCTCTTGGGCCGCGCCGCTTCCTGGGACGGATCCGGCTGCTCACCGTCTTTGCGCTGCTCCTGGCGACCGCCGTCGCCGGTCGGCTCGTCTGGATCAACGTGATTGATTCGGAGAACCTGGCGGCGCGGGCGGCCGAACAGCGTGCCGATACGGTGACGCTGTACGCCAAACGCGGTGCGATCTTGGACCGGAATGGTCGGCCGCTGGCCTACACCGGCGATGCCCGGGCCCTGACCTTCCTGCCGCGCGCAGTGCGCAAGGCGATCACTGCCGAGCACCAGAAAAACCCGGACCTGCCCACCGTCGACACTCGTCTCCAGCAGATCGCCGACGGAGTCTCCAGCGGACTCGGTGGCTCGATCTCAGCGAACGACCTGTTGGCCAAGCTCACCTCCGACGACGCGTTCGTCTACCTGGCGCGGTCGGTCAGCCCAGAGACGGCCGCCCGTATTACCACTGATTTTCCCGAGGTCGGTGCTGATCCCCAGTCAATTCGCATCTATCCGGGCGGCTCGCTGGCTGCCAACGTGGTCGGTGACGTGAACTTCGACGGCAACGGACTGATCGGACTGGAGTCCTCGCTCGACCCCATCCTGGCCGGTATGGACGGCGCTGAGACCATCGACCGCGGCTCCGACGGCGCGGTGATCCCGGGCAGCAAACGCAACGTGCACCCGGCGATCGACGGCCGCACCGTGAAGCTGACGCTGGATTCGGACATTCAGTGGTTCGTCCAGGCGCAGGTCAATGCTGCGAAGAAGGCGTCAGGCGCGCAGAACGCCTCGGCCGTGGTGCTCGACGCCAAGACCGGCGAAGTGCTGGCGATGGCGAATGACAACACCTTCAACGCCTCGCTGCCACTGGACCAGCAGCGCACCGCCGATCTCGGTAACCGCGCGGTCACCTCGCCCTTCGAACCCGGATCGGTGAACAAGCTGGTCGTCGCCTCGGCCGCGATCGAATACGGATTGACCACCCCCGATGCAGTGCACCAGGTGCCCGGCTCCATCCAGATGGCTGGCGTCACCGTCAAGGATGCCTGGGAGCACGGCACCGCGCCGTACACGACCACTGGAATCTTTGGAAAGTCGTCCAACGTCGGCACCCTGATGCTCGCGCAGCAGGTGGGGGAGAAGCGATTTGCCGACATGCTGGGTGCCTTCGGTCTCGGCCAGCGCACCGGCATCGGCCTGCCGGCTGAGAGCGCGGGCAGCGTGCCTGCCCTGAGTCAATGGTCCGGTGGTTCGTTCGCCAACCTGCCGATCGGTCAGGGGCTGTCGATGTCACTTCTGCAGATGACGTCGATGTACCAGGCCATCGCCAACGACGGCGTTCGCGTACCGCCTCGCATTATGGTCGGCGACGGGTTGGCGCACGGCGCCGGCTTCAGTACGCCCGAACCGGTTCATGTGGTGAGCGCGGGCACCGCGCGCACGGTTCGAGACATGTTCCGCGCGGTGATGCAGGACGATCCGATGGGCGTCCAGAACGGCACCGGCGCCAAGGGGGCGATCGCCGGCTACCAGACTGCAGGCAAGACCGGCACCGCCCAGCAGGTCGACCCCGAGTGCAACTGTTACTCCAAGTCGAGCTACAACATCACCTTCGCGGGGATCGCTCCGGCGGACAATCCGCGCTACGTCGTCGGTCTCATGCTCGACAACCCGGTGCGCAGCTCCGACGGCAGCGGTGGCCAATCGGCCTCGCCGCTGTTCGGCACGATCGGGGCCTGGTTGCTCCAGCACGAGCGGGTGCCGCACTCGGCGGTCGCCGCCCCGCGGGTGAAGCTGGAAGCTTAATCGAACGGCCCCGGGCATTAAGGTAGGGCGAAGGTGATCGCGGCAGCTCTGCGCGATCCATGTCCAGAAGGGGGTCGAGCAGCGTGGCCGACAGTATCCGGCAACTTCCCATGCGGCCCGCCCACCCGGTAGGTGCCGAGCTTACGACGCTCGCCGAACTTTCCGGGGCCGAGCTGATCGGCGACGACCGCTCGGTCCTCGGGGTGACGTTGCGCGCCCAGGACGCGGCACCGGGTGACTTGTTCGCAGCCCTCCCGGGGAACACCAGCCACGGAGCCCAGTTCGCTGCCGCGGCGATCGCTGGCGGCGCGGTCGCCGTGCTCACCGATGCGCATGGACTGCGTCTGGTGCGTGGCGAACGAGCCACCGAGTCGATTCCCGTCCTGGTGCACGACGACCCGCGCGCCGTTCTGGGAGCGATCTCGGCGCGGGTCTACGGTGCTCCGTCGGCACGCCTGACGTTGATAGGTATCACCGGTACGTCCGGAAAGACGACGACGGCGTACCTGACCGAGGCCGCCTTGCGCGCCGCTGGGCGCAGCGTCGGACTGATCGGCACCGTGGAGATTCGGATCGACGGCGAGCGGGTGCCGAGCTCGTTGACGACCCCGGAAGCCCCGGACCTGCAGCGTCTGTTCGCGGTGATGGTGGAGCGGGGCGTCGACACCGTTGTCATGGAGGTTTCCAGTCACGCGCTCTCCCTCGGCCGCGTCGACGGAACCAATTTCGCGGTCGGCGGCTTCACGAACCTGTCCCAGGACCACCTCGATTTCCATCCGACGATGGACGACTACTTCGCCGCGAAATCGCGGCTCTTCGATGCGGGGTCACCGGTGCATGCCGCCGCCGCAGTGATCTGCGTTGACGACGTGTGGGGTGTGCAGATGGCCCAGATCGCGCAGGCCAGTGCCGAGCGCTGCGAAACGGTGTCCACCGCAGGCAGTGGGCTATCGGGCAGTGGGCGATCGGGCAGTGGGTGGTCGGTGGTCGGAAGGGTCGGCTCCGGGGTGGGGTCGCAGCGCGTCGTGATCAGCGGGCCCGACGGGGCCCAGCACGTGCTGACGGTGCCGCTTCCGGGCGCGTACAACGTGGCCAATGCCCTGCTGGCGGTCGGGCTGGCCACCGCCGCCGGTATCGATCCGGCAACGGCGATCAGTGGCCTCGCCGAGGTGGCTGTACCTGGGCGACTGCAGCAGGTTGACTGCGGACAGGATTTCCTCGCCGTCGTCGATTACGCGCACAAGCCGGCCGCCGTGGAAGCAGTGCTGACCACGCTGCGTGCATCGGTGCACGGCGATGAGTCGTCCGAGCGCGGCACTGACGGCGTGCCGGGGCGACTTGCGGTGGTGTTGGGTGCCGGTGGTGACCGGGATACAGAGAAGCGGGCACTGATGGGCGCCGCCGCCGCGCGCGGGGCCGACCTGGTGATCGTCACCGACGACAATCCGCGCAGCGAAGAACCGGCACTCATTCGCGCCGCCGTCGCGGCCGGAGCCAAATCGGTACCGGCGACACAGCGCCGGGCCGCCGAGATTCGCGTGATCGGGGACCGGGCGCGCGCGATTTCCGATGCCGTTGCTTGGGCGCGTGCTGGTGACGCGGTGGTGATTGCCGGAAAAGGTCACGAGACCGGCCAGGAGATCGCCGGGCACAAGTACCCGTTCGACGATCGCGAAGTGCTTGCCGCCGCACTGACCGCGCGACAGTTGGCGCCACCGGAACTCACCGTGTTCGCGGCCACCGACGCCTCGGTGGCGCAGGCGCGTGGGCTGCTGCGTGCCGCGGTGACCGCGGCGGCCGAGCTGGGCATCGGTAGCGCCCATCGCGAACCAGGTACGGACGAGACCGCGAGCCGTCGAACCTGGGCGATTTTCGGCGAGCTTCGCGAGGCCGGTGACGACGAGGATGCGCGGTGTGTGGTCCACGATCTGCTGGGCCGACAGGCGGTGCGACTGGCTGTCGACCAGACCCTGGCCGTCGGCGACACGCGTGCTGTCCGTGCGTTGTATCAGGGCGCCATCATGGAGGGTTCGTGGGGCGAGGAGGCCGGTTTCTTCGCTACCGTCGCCGAACTGGTCGCGCTTCTGACCGACAGGTCCGGAACTCCGGCGGTTCCCCGAGCTGGTGATCTGGTGCTCGTCGCCGGAAGCGCTGACCTGGTGCGATCGGTGCAAGCGGTCTGGGCGGGAGATCCGGCGATCGACGTCGGTGTGGTCGTGCGATGAGCGCACACGCTAGGGTCATCACTCGGTCGCCGCGAACGGCGCCGATGGACGACGGAGGTAGCACGCCGTGACTCAGATTTTGATCGCCGGGGCGATCGCGCTGACTGTCGCCATTTTGCTGACGCCCGTACTGATCCGAGAATTCTCGCGTCGGCGTTGGGGGCAGGAGATCCGACAGGACGGACCGGCCAGCCATCAGGTGAAGGCCGGTACGCCGTCGATGGGCGGCGTGGCGATTCTGCTGGCGATCTGGATCGGTTACCTCGGTTCGTATATCTTCAGCTGGGCGCGCGGCGATGGCGGACCCACCGCGTCGGGCCTGCTCGTTCTCGGTTTGGCCACCGGGCTGGGCCTGGTGGGCTTTCTCGATGACTTCGTCAAGCTTGCTCGGCACCGCAACCTCGGCCTGAACAAGACGCAGAAGTCGCTGGCACAACTCTGTGTTGCGGTGGTGTTCGGCGTCCTGCTGCTGCAGTTCCGCAACGACAAGGGCCGCGCGCCGGCTAGCGAGCATTTGTCGTTCGTGCGGGACATCGAGGCGGTGACGCTCACCGGCATCGGCTTTGTCGTCTTCTGCTGGATCGTGGTGTATGCGTGGTCGAACGCAGTGAACTTCACCGACGGTCTCGATGGCCTGGCGGCGGGTTCGACGGCAATGGTGATGGGCACCTATGTCCTCATCACCATGTGGCAGGACCAACACTCGTGCGACAACGTCCGTGCGGGGATCTACGACGCTGGGTCCACGGCGAGCGCGACCTGCTATCAGGTTCGCGACCCGCACGACCTCGCGTTAGTGGCCATGGTCGCCGCGGCGGCGTGTCTGGGCTTCCTCTGGTGGAACGCCGCCCCGGCGAAGATCTTCATGGGGGACACTGGTTCGCTTGCCCTCGGTGGCGTCGTCGCCGGTCTCTCGATCACCACGCACACTGAGCTGCTGATGATCGTGATCGGTGCGCTGTTCGTTGCCGAGGCGGCGAGCGTGGTGATTCAGGTGGTCTCCTTCCGGACCACCGGTAAACGCCCGTTCCGGATGGCGCCTTTCCATCATCACTTCGAGCTTGGCGGTTGGGACCAGACGGCGGTGATCATCCGTTTTTGGTTGCTCACGGCGATCTCTTGCGCCCTCGGCCTCGGCCTTTTCTACGGTGAGTGGGTCTCCGGGCGGTAGTCCGCGTAGCCGGGTGCTAGCGCGTGACTCGGCGCGTCGTCGGCATGGCGCGGTGGGTTTGGGCGACACGCCACACAGATCCCAGCAGTCACACCGGTCACAGGGGACGATGGGGCGGTGACTGAGCGCGACGAGCAGAACGACCCAGGCTCACTCCCCGAC
>NZ_JBAQWU010000506.1:0-3256 GCF_049299075.1 Gordonia sp. (in: high G+C Gram-positive bacteria) | reverse complement strand
GGTCAGCGGGCCAGCGAACCGCGATTCCAGGTCGGCGAGGGCGGCAGCGTCGCCGGCTGCGGCGGCGGCAATTACCTCGTCGAGTTCGACCTGCGTGGAGCGGTCCGGGTCGTGGGCGCGCCAGGTGCGCGCGGCGTCGAGTAGATCGCTCATCGGTTCAGCTCTTCGAGAATGGCGGCCGACGACGAGAGACCGAGCCGGGAGGCGCCGGCGTCGATCATCGCGGTCGCCTGCACTGCAGTGCGGATCCCCCCGGAGGCTTTAACGCCGAGGCGATCGCCAACGGTCGCGCGCATCAGGGCGACAGCGTGCGCGCTAGCGCCACCGGCCGGATGGAAGCCAGTCGAGGTTTTGACGAAGTCGGCGCGCGCGGTCTCCGCGGCCCGACAGCAACCGACGATCTGCCGATCGGTGAGGGCGGCCGATTCGATGATCACCTTGAGGACCACCGGCGGCGGGCAGGCGGCGCGGACCGCGGCGATATCAGCCTGGACCGCGTCGAAGTCGTCGTCCACTGCGTCGGCGAGGTTGATCACCATGTCCACCTCGTCTGCCCCGCAGGTCACCGAGTCGGCAGCTTCGGCGGCTTTGATCCCACTGTGGTGCGCACCGGAGGGGAACCCGCAGACCGTGGCGACCTTGAGTCCGTTCGGGACGGCGACTGGGAGCATGCTGGGCGAGACGCAGATCGAGTACGTGCCGAGTGCTGCCGCCTCGTCGATCAGCGCCCGCACCTGCTCGGCGGTGGCGTCGGGCTTCAACAAGGTGTGATCGATCAGTACTGCGACGTCGTCGCGCTTCATAGCGTTTCCCTCGTTCGACCCGACAGGTGAATCCACGCGAATGCGGGTGGTGAGAGAAAATCTATCGCGGTCCCGCCCTGCCCGGCAGGCGATCATCGCAACTGCGAGCCCGCAGTTCCGGCGCGGCAGGACCGGCGCATCAACCTCCCGCACCGACGGCCCCCACTACAACTCGCGACGGTCTCCCGGCGCGAGCACGGTGAACTCCGTGGCGACCGGCTTCATCTCCTCGATCCGGGCATTGTGGATCTCCCGACCGGCGTCGGACTGGACGCCCTGATGGATCGGAAAGGCGATGCGCGGATTGACCGCGCGCAAGTAGTCGACCGACTCACTCAGCTTCATCCACGGGGCCGCGGCGGGCAGGGCGAGCACGTCGACCTGTTCGCCCGGAATGTAGAAACTGTCGCCCGGATGCAGAAACGCCGCGGTCCGGTCCGGTGCGTCGAGCACGTAAACGGTGTTGTCGACGACCGGGATTTCCGGGTGGATCACCGCGTGCCGTCCACCGGTGCCGCGCACAATGACCGCGCCGACGGCGAACTCCTCCCCGGGTCCGAGCACCGACCACGCGCCCATGCCGCCCGCGCCATTGAGCTGCAGAGCGGTCTGCCGATCGGCGTAGCGGCGGGCGGCGGGGTTGGCTGCCACCAGCGCCGGGAGCCGCGCCAGGTCAGCATGATCGGGGTGCTGGTGGGTGATCAGAATGGCATCTAGCCCGGTGAGCTCCGCGAAGCCGAAGGAGAGATTTCCCGGGTCGAAGAGGATACGAGATCCCGCCAGTTCCACGAGCACACAGGAATGTCCGTACGACGTGACCAACATGACCCCATGCTGCCACGTGACAACGTCCTTACCGCGAAGTAAGGTTGTTCTTACTGCGGAGTAAGATCATCCGCGAGATGACCCCTCGTCCCCGTCGAGAGAGACAGACATGACCGAGAAGACCACGACCCCCAAGGACACCAGTTCGGTCGGTGCGCAGGCGCACAAGCGCAGTCCGATCGGGGTGGCCATGCGCGCCCTGACCGCGCTCACCGGCTCGGAGTTCGCCAATAAGTACAACCTGCGCGAGCCGATCAACCGGGTCGCCTTCGAAGCCACCCGGACGGGTTTCAAGACCCTCGGCGCCGCCAGCCGCACCTTCACGCCGTCGGCCGGCGGTGGCAGCCCGGAGCGCCCGGTCGTCAGCCCGAAGGGGTACTTCAACCTCAATCCCGACGACGAGCAGGCGATGATCGCCGAGACCGTCCTGGATTTCGCCACCGAGATCCTGCGTCCGGCCGCCTATGAGGCCGACAAGAACGCCGCGGCCCCCGCCGAGATCCTGGAGCGCTCCGCCGAGCTGGGCATCACCATGATCAACGTCCCCGAGGCGTTCGACGGCGCCGCCTCCGAGCGCGGTGTGGTGACCAACGCACTGGTCGCCGAGGCCATGGCCCAGGGCGATATGGGCCTGGCCCTGCCGCTGCTCGCCCCGAGCGGTGTCGCCACCACGCTGACCAACTTCGGCACCGACGCACAGCAGCAGACCTACCTGCCCGACTTCGCTGGCGAGAACGTGCCAGCCTCGGCCGTCGTCATCGCCGAGCCGTGGCCGCTGTTCGATGCCTTCAACCTGCGCACCAAGGCCACCCGCGTACCCAGCGGCTACCGCCTGGACGGCGTGAAGAGCTTTGTCCCGAACGCTGGCGACGCCGAGCTGTTCCTGGTCGGCGCCATGCTCGACGGCCGTCCGGCGATCTTCATCGTCGAGTCCGACACCGCCGGCCTGTCCGTCGAGGCCGACCCGGGTATGGGGCTGCGCGCCGCTGGCATGGGCCGGCTGATCCTCGACGGTGTGTCCGTCCCGGAGAGCGCGGTCCTCGGCGGCGATACCGCCGTCGAGGCGTACACCGACGTCGTGCGGCTGTCGCGGCTGGGCTGGTCGGCACTGGCCGTCGGCACCGCCAAGGCCGTCCTCGACTACGTGGTCCCCTACGTCAACGAGCGCGAAGCCTTCGGCGAGCCGATCTCCAACCGCCAGGCGGTGGCCTTCATGGTGGCCACCATGGCTACCGAGATCGACTCGATCCGCCTGGTGACCCTGCGCGGCGCGTCCCGCGCCGAGCAGGGCCTGTCATTCGCCCGCGAGACCGCGCTGGCCCGCAAACTCACCATCGACAAGGGTCTGCAGATCGGCCTGGACGGCATCCAGCTCCTCGGCGGCCACGGCTTCACCAAGGAGCATCCGGTCGAGCGCTGGTACCGCGATCTGCGCGGCGCCGGCATCGGCGAGGGAATCGTGGTGCTCTGATGGCTATCAATCTCGAACTCCCCCGCAAGTTCGCTGCCAACATCGACCAGGCCCGCCAGGCCGGTCTGCAGGTGTTCCGGCCGATCTCCCGCAAGTACGATCTCGCCGAGCACGAGTACCCGGTCGAACTGGACACCCTCGCCGCACTGTACGACGG
>NZ_JBAQWU010000505.1:0-2050 GCF_049299075.1 Gordonia sp. (in: high G+C Gram-positive bacteria) | reverse complement strand
CCCCAGCACAGTTCCAACAAGGGCATGTTCGTACTGATGGGCGTCCTCATCGCTGCCCTTGTTGGTCTGGGTGCATGGCTGGTGGCAGATAAGCTAGGGGGGCAGGATTCGCAAAATTCGGCCGATGCCACGGCCGCCAACGCTCCGGTGAACACGACGACGACGCTCACGGCGACGGAGACCGCCACCGCTGCGCAGACGGCGACCGCGACCTGGTCTGCCGGTCCGCCGCCGCCGGACAACCAGCCGTGTCCCGGGTACGCGGGGCTCGGCACCGGATACCCACAGTGGACCGGCTGTGAGTTCGCCGCGAATGTGCGCAACTCGTATATCGCTGGCGGCCCGATGGGCGAAGTCCGGTCGATCAACGGATGGGCGCCGCAACAGCAGAAGAACTACGAGATGCATTGCGCGCCGTATCTCGGCGTCATCGCCTGCCGCGGAGGCAACCAGGCCGTTGTCTACATTTACTGACAGGATCGTCGACTAACCGTCCTTCGTTCGAGGAGAACACGTGCGTACGTATCTTTGGGGCCGACTGCGCCCAGCGGTGGCCACCCTGATCGGTGTCGGTCTGGTCAGCGTGAGCGCAATATCGTGTGGACAGACCGACGGTACGCCCGCGCCGGTGCGCAGCACAGCTACTTCCGGGGCGGCCAGTACCGCGGCGTCGACTTCGCGAGTGACGGGTACGTCAGCATCCGCGGCGGGCAACCCCGACTACGCGGAGCTCCACGCGAGCTGGGAGAAGTCGGACTTCGGTCCCGGCGTCGGACTCGCGCTGGTCCCGGTCGGCGGCGGTGAGGTCCTGACCTTTGGAAATCAGAATCAGCGTGTCGCCTGGTCGACGATCAAGGTGCCGCTCGCGCTCGCCGCGCAGCGCAATGGGTCTAAACAGGCACTGATCTCCAAGGCGATCATCAATTCGGACAACGATGCGGCGCTATCGCTCCGCGAGTCTCTTGGTACCCCGGAGGAGGCCCGCACCAAAGTTACGGCCGTGCTGCGCGATGGTGGCGATGATTCCACCGCGGTGGTGACGATCAAGGCGGCCGATGAGACCTTCGGACTTACCGAATGGAAACTGGCCGACGCGGCGACCTTCGCCGCGCATCTTCCGTGTATGAAGGACACCGACGAGATCCTCACCTACATGGGCGAGGTGAACAGCAATCAGCAGTGGGGGATCGAGTCGATGACCTCGCCTCGGGTGACCACCGCGCTGAAGGGTGGATGGGGACCGGCAGACCAGGGTGGATACGAGGTCCGGCAGCTTGGGCTGATCACGTGGAAGGATGGTCGCGAGTTGGCCGTCACCATGCAGACATATCAGCCGGGCCAGGAGATGAGTACCGGCATAGCCCATCTGAACGAGGTGGCCGCGTGGCTCGACAAGAACGTGGCGAAATTGCCGCGCGGAAAGTGCTGAGCGTCGTGTTCGGTACCGCTAGCGCAGGTCGGCGCGGCATTCGCGGAGCAGGACTCGGTCGCCCGAGATCGGTGCACCCTCGTCGCGCAGCAGCGTCAACTGTTCGGCGGCCTGGTGGATCGCCGGGCGGCCGGATGCGGTGATCACCCGCTGCCACGGCAGATCCGCGCCGTCGGTGCGCAGGATCCAGCCGACCTGCCGGGGATTGGTGAGCCCGGCAGCGTTGGCCAAGTCGCCATAGGTGGACACCTGCCCGGGCGGGATGGCGGCGATCAGTGCCCGCACGCGCTCCACCTGTGCGTCGGTGACGACCATCAGAGCAGTTCCCGGACGAGTTCGGCCACCGTTTCCGGTGCCAGGTACGGCACCATGTGCTCGGTGTCGACGTGGCGCACCCGCACCTCGGGGCGCTGCGCCGCGCAGCGCGCCAGAAAGTCCGCGGTGACGAACGGCGGCTGCACCCGGCCAGCGACGACCACCCGCGTCGGCATCCGCTCCGGTGGCAGCTGGGCCGGGCGGGCCATCTCGCTCCACGCGGTGATCGCCGTCGGCAGGCACACCCGCCAATCCACACCGTCGGCGGTGGGCATCAGATGGTCGACGAGCTCCTGATCTAGCACG
>NZ_JBAQWU010000504.1:0-6375 GCF_049299075.1 Gordonia sp. (in: high G+C Gram-positive bacteria) | reverse complement strand
ATCCGATGCCGCCCAATCCGATGCCGCCGCGCGGAGGCCCGCGTCCGCCGCAGGGGCCCCCGCGTCAGGGGCCGCCGCCGCGCTGACCGAAATCAGGTCAGGAGCGTACCGCCGAGGGCTATTTGCCCTCGGCGCCCCGCGGAGAGTCTGATCCTGGGCGTGTACCGATCGGCACCACCAACGGGCCGCCGGACACCGGATCGTCGACCACGACGGACTTCAGCCCGAAGGCACGCTCCAGCAGGTCGGCGGTCAGGATCTCGCGCGGGGTGCCCTGGGTGATGACCGCACCGTCGGACATCACCACGATGTGGTCGCTGTAGCGGGCAGCGAGGTTCAGGTCGTGCAGCACCATGACAACGGTCTTGTGGTGCCGATGCTTGAGGTCGTGCACCAGGTCAAGGACCTCCACCGAGTGGGCGAGGTCAAGGTAGGTGGTGGGCTCGTCGAGCAGCAACAGATCGGTTTCCTGCGCCAAGGTGAGCGCGATCCACACCCGCTGGCGCTGACCACCGGACAGGGATTCGAGCGTGCGGTCGGCGAGTTCGGTGGTGCTGGTCAGTTCCAAGGCGCGGTCGATGGCGGCGGCGTCGTCGGACGTGGACTGCCGGTACCAGGACTGGTGCGGATGACGACCGCGGGCGACGAGGTCGGCGACGAGCAGGCCCTCTGGTGCGATCGGCTGCTGGGGGAGCAGCCCGAGGGTTTGCGCTACTTTCTTCGGCGGTAGGGAACGAATGTCGACGCCGTCGAGCTTCACGACCCCTGTCTGCGCGGGCAGCAACCGGGCCAGGGCGCGCAGCAGGGTGGATTTTCCGCAGCCGTTGGGGCCGATGATTGTGGTGATGGCACCGTCCGGGACGGCCAGATGCTGATGAGCAAGGACCGATCGGCCGTCGTAGCCGGCGGAGAGGTCGTCAGCGAGTAGGCGCGTCATGTCGTTGCCTTTCGTGCGGACTGGATCATCAGGTAGATCAGGAACGGTCCGCCGACGGCGGCGGTCACCACGCCGACGGGCAGGCCGCCGGGCAGCAGGGTGCGCGTGAGGATGTCGGCGAGGAGCACCAACACGGAACCGGTGAGCCCAGCCGCAACCGGAGTTGGCGTCGGTGTCCGGGTCAGCCGCATAGCTAACTGCGGGGCGAGTAACCCGACAAACGCGATCGGTCCGGCCGCCGCGACGGACAACGAAGCGACGACGACGGCCACGACCATCGTTCCGGAGATCGATAGTCCGACGCGCACGCCGAGGCTGCGCGCGGTGTCGACCCCCAGGCCCAGGGTGCGCAGATCGCGCGCCGAGATCAACGACCACACGACGCCGAGGACGACCGCGCACAGCGCCGCCGGGACCACCTGCCAGGTGGCGAACGAGACAGAACCGACGATCCACCGTTGGGCCCGGGCGGCGTCCCACTCTTGTGCGCGGGACAGCAGATATCCAGTGAGGGCTTGCAACATCCAGGTGAGGCCGACGCCGATCAGGATGAGCCGGAGCGTGCTCATCCCGATCTCGCTGCCGCGGCGGTAGCTCAGCGCATACATCAAGGTGGCCGCCGTCAGGCCGCCGATCAGTGCCGCCGTCGGAATGCCGAATCCAGCCAGGGCGCTGCCGCTCGCGGTGATGGTCAGCACCGCGCCCACGCTGGCGCCCGCGGTGATGCCGAGCAGGTCGGGGGTGGCCAGCGGATTGCGCGTGATGATCTGCGTGAGCCCGCCGGCCAGGCCGAGCCCGAAGCCGACCAGCAGGGCCACCAGAGCGCGGGGGAGCGCATCGTCGAATACCACGACATTCTCGATGCGGGTACCGCCGCCGAGCAGAATGCGCGCGACGTCGATCGGGGTGGTGAAGCCAACTGAGACACTCACCAGGAAGGCGACGACGACGGCGGTCAGCAGGGCGGCGCAGGTCAGCGCGAGGCGGCGGTCGAATGACCACGAGGCACGACCCACGGAGATCTCCAGACGCTGGCTCATACGGTTGGCAACCTCCGGCGCCGGACCATCAGCATCAGCATCGGCCCACCGACCAGGGCGAGCATCACTCCGGCCGGGACTTCCCCCGGTCGGGCCACCAGACGCCCGAGGACGTCGCAAGCGAGCAGTAGTGCCGCGCCCAGCATGGCTGAGTACGGCACGATCCAGCGGTAGTCCGGGCCGACGAGCAAGCGTGCCAGGTGCGGCACCATCAAGCCGAGAAAAACGATCGGGCCGCACGCTGCAGTGGCCCCGCCCGCCAGCAGGGTGATGGTCGCGATTCCGCTGATCCGGATCGCGAGCACTCGGCCGCCGAGCGCGGTCGCCATATCGTCGCCGAGGCTGAGCAGGTTGAGGAACCATCCGCCCGCCAGGGCCAGGACTAGACCGACCACGATGACTGGTGCCGTCGTCCACAGGATCTCGCTGCCGCGTCCGGCGAGGGCGCCGACGTTCCAGGTGCGCCAGACATTGAGCGAAGCGCCGTCGGTCAGCACGATTGCCGAGGTGACCGCCATCAGGAAAGCGGATAGGCCGGTGCCCGCAAGCACCAGAGTGAGCGGGGTGCCGCCGGACAGGTTCGCGACGGCGAAGACGGCGAGCGCGGCCAGGCCCGCGCCGATCAGGGCGGCCACGGTGTTGACCAGGGTGCTAGTGCTGCCGAAAACGAATACCCCGGTGACGACCGCGCAGGCGGCCCCAGCGTTGATCCCGAGCAGGCCGGGGTCGGCGAGCGGATTGCGGGTGTGGCCTTGGGTCAGCGCGCCGGCGGCGCCGAGGGCGAGGCCAGCGAAGACACCGAGGAAGGTGCGGGTCAGGCGATTGTCGATGAGCTTGACTAGTTCGCCGTCGACCGACGATGGATCGGTGAGGGCGGTCAGGATGGTGGCGAGGTCGAGGTCGTGCGGGCCGAGGCCCGATCCGCTGGCGATGGAGGTCAGACAGAGTGCGAGGAGCAGTGCACCGAGTGCCATCACTCCTGCCGCCCTTCCCATGAAGGTAAACCTTACCTACATAAATCAGTTGTCGCGGTTGGGGGGAGAATCGTTGAGTCTGATGTGCGGACGCCAGCTCCGCGGAGCATCATTCGGGGTGGACCAGTGTTGGCCTTCCCCGCCCAACTGGCGGGCGAATCAGCGCCGCACTGCCCGATAGCGGAGGGAAGAATGATGAGGAACAAGAACGTGACGCGTGCCGTGGCTGCCGCGGTGACGACCGGATTTATCGGCGCGGCACTGCTGGTGGGTACCGGTACCGCACACGCGGCCGGTGACCTGTCGGTCACCACCGCGGTGGTCTGCGAGAAAGCTCAGACGACAAAGAACATTCGCATGGTGACGGTGCGCAACGTCGGCGATGCGACGATCACCGGCGTGCGCGTCGGGATGGTGGCCGGTCCCGAGGTGTTGGTGCCGAAGTTGGAGCCCGGTGAGCCGCTGAAGCGCAACGGTGTGCTGATCTCGTCGGCCAAGGGGGTGTCGACGCCGGGGGTGCTGCTTCCGGGGGTTGAGGTGCTGATCGCCGAGATTACACCAGGCTGCGATGCGCCGTACGCCATCGTCGGCTATGCGATCGGCAACGAGATCGACAACGTTGTCAGCGCACCGAACGCCGCTTTCGACTGGGGTGTGGCCCCGCCGCCAGCCCAGGTGCGGTGACGAGGCGAATTCACTCGCGAAACTGCGGCGGCTCCGATTGGGGGCCGCCGCTCGTCGTCCGACGGATGAGGCGTGTGGAGGCGCCAAACTGTGGTGTCGGTAACGGGATTCTGAGCGATTCCGTAACAGTTGCTGTGACTCGGGCGATAGTTGAGACAAGGGCAGGCACTGTGGAGTGCGGCCTGAACCACAGGTGGCAGCCCCCGCGCTCGCCGAAGTCCAATCAATCGGGCGGTCTCGCGTTTCACGGACCGCCGAACGAAAGGTTCTGATCATGAAGAAGTTCCTGAAGCGCGCGACGCTCGCCGTCGCAGCCGCTGGTGCGCTTGGCGCCAGCACTCTGATGGCACCAGCCCCCGCGCAGGCGGCCGCTCCCGGTGATCTGCAGATCATTGGTGGCGTGAACTGCATTTTCAAGCCGTGGGGTCCGAACTGGACCTCCGGTCCGATCTGGCAGATGAACCGCTTCCTCGGCGTCACGAACACTGGTGATTTCCGGATGACCAACGTCCGGGTCACCGAGTTCAACGGCCCGACGAAGGCCGTGCCAGCGCGCAAGGGTGTCAAGACGCACGGGGCCGACGGCAAGACGATCACCGTCAACACCCAGCCCGGTGAGCTGTGGCCGGGTCAGACCTACATAGCGATCGACAACAAGTGGCGAGGCTGCTGGCCGGCCTCAATCTCGGGCTTCACCATCGGCAACGAGGTGGAGAACCCGCTGAACAACGTCGGCTACTGGGAGAACGTGGATCGCAAGGCGCTCCCGCGCTCCGGCGGCAACTGAGCGACCGCCTCGACTACGACGGCCCGCCACCTCTGACGAGGTTGGCGGGCCGTTGTGGTTTCACCGAAGCCGGATCGCTAGACCTTGTCCGGCTCGGAGGCGGCGAGCATCTCGTGCCGCTCGACGACCTTCTTGCGCTCGCGACCCTCGGCGGCACCGAGACTGCGCTCGAACTCGTCCAGACGATTCCAGCCGTCCCAGGTGGTGTACGGAATCTTTCGCGACTCCAGGAGGTCGATGATCGCCGACTCGGCCGGGGCCGCCGGCACATTCAGCACGCCGCTGACCATGTCCTCGACCAGGCACTCGACGGTCTCGTTGGCGTCACCCTTGGTGTGGCCGATCAGGCCGACGGGGCCACGCTTGATCCAGCCGGTGGTGTATAGGCCGGTGACCTGGGCGCCCTCGTCGAAGACTCGTCCGGCCTCGTTCGGGATGACGCCGGCTTGGCTGTCGAACGGGATCTCCGGGAGGTTGTCCGAGAGGTAGCCGACGGCGCGATACACGGCGCCGAGGTCCCAGTCGGTGTGCTTTCCGGTGCCCTTGACGTTGCCGGTCCCGTCGAGTTCGGTGCGTTCGGTGCGCAAGCCGACAACCTTGCCGTCGGCACCGAGGATCTCCACCGGGCTTTCGAAGAAGTGCAGGAAGAGCTTGTGGATGGCGCCCTGTTTGGGCTCGTGGATTGCGTAGTTCTCGATGATCGTGGCGACCTGGTCGGTGATCTTCGAGGTGCGGCGCGCGACGGCCGAACCCTCGTCGTACTCGATGTCCTCGGGATTGACCACGACCTCGATATTCGGCGAGTGGTCGAGCTCCTTGAGTTCGAGCGGCGTGAACTTGGCCTGCGCCGGACCGCGGCGGCCGAAGACATGCACCTCAACGGCCTTGTTGGCCTTCAGGCCCGCATAGACATTGTCCGGGATCTCGGTGGGCAGCAGCTCGTCGCCGGTCTTGGCGAGCACGCGGGCGACGTCGAGCGCGACATTGCCGACGCCGATGACGGCGACCTTCTCGGCTTCCAGTGGCCATTGCCGCGGGAAGTCCGGGTGGCCGTCGTACCAGGCGACAAATTCGGCGGCGCCGTAACTGCCGTCCAGGTCGACACCCGGGATCCCCAGGGCGCGGTCGTCGGTGGCGCCGGTGGAGAAGACCACGGCGTCGTAGTGCTGCTTCAGATCGGCGAGCGTGATGTCCGTGCCGTAGTCGATGTTGCCGAGCAGTCGGACCTGCGGCTTGTCGAGCACCTTGTGGAGGGCGTTGACGATGCCCTTGATCCGCGGGTGATCCGGTGCGACGCCGTACCGGATCAGGCCGAACGGCGCAGGCATGCGCTCGTACAGGTCGATGCTGACTCCGCGTTCGGCAGCGGTCTCTGACTTCATCAGCGCATCGGCGCAGTAGATGCCGGCCGGGCCCGCCCCGACGATGGCTACCCGCAACGGGCGGCTGTTCTCACTCATTTGACAGTCGATTCCTCAGCAGAGATGACATGGATGCTTCCACGGTATGCGCTGGTCGCGTCCGGCCAAAATTGACGACTGAGGCTTGCCTCACTAGGGGCGTTTTGCCTAAAACTCTTGACGGACCGGCGACGATCTGCCTGGAAGCCTCGAAGGGATGCCGGAAATATGTCAGCGTAGGTGCTCGATAGAATCGGCAACTATGAGCAAGCAGACGCCCGGCGGTGCCGACAATCCGGACGCCGATCGCCCAGACGACGACTACCCGGAAGCGCTCGCCGAGGAGTTCGGCGACGACGAGCCCGACCGCAGCCGGTGGCCGTTCCTGGCCGCGCTAGGCGTGGTCGTGGTGGGCGTGGCGATTGTGGTCGGCATCGCGCTGATCAACCCGCCCAGCGAGCGGCTCAACGATTCCACGCTGGTTCAATACACCGTCAACGATGCCTACACCGCGCGGAACACGCTCAACTATGAGCAGTACCGCAGTGCGCAC
>NZ_JBAQWU010000503.1:0-5334 GCF_049299075.1 Gordonia sp. (in: high G+C Gram-positive bacteria) | reverse complement strand
GACCGGGTTCTCCATCTTCATCGCTTCGAGTACCAGCACCAGGTCGCCGGCCGCGACGGTGTCGCCTTCGGCGACGGCCACCTTGACCACGGTGCCCTGCATGGGTGCGGCCACGGCGTCGCCGGAGATGGCTTTACCGCCGCCCTTGACGCGGCTGCGCGACTTGGGCTTGCGGCGCACTGCGCCGCCGCCGGTACCGCCGCCGCCCAGGTTCAGGTCGCCGGGTAGCGAGACCTCGACGCGCCGGCCGCCGACCTCCACCACCACGTTCTGACGCGGGAGAACCTCATCGTCATCCGGCGCGGCGCCGCCGCTGTACGCCTCGATCGGGTTGTCCCAATCGGTTTCGATCCATTTGGTGTAGACGTCGAACTTCTCGGCGTCGCCGATGAAAGCCGGGTTCTCGACGATGTGGCGGTGGAATGGGATGACGGTGGCCAGGCCGTCCACCTCGAACTCGGCGAGGGCGCGGGCGCTGCGCTCCAGGGCCTGTTTGCGGGTCTCGCCGGTGACAATGAGCTTGGCGAGCATCGAGTCGAACTGGCCGCCGATGACATCGCCCTGGCGGACCCCGGAGTCGACGCGCACACCCGGGCCGGTCGGCTCGCGGTAGACGGTGATCGGTCCGGGAGCCGGAAGGAAGCCGCGACCGGCGTCCTCACCGTTGATACGGAACTCGAAGGAGTGACCGCGCGGTTCCGGATCTTCGGTGATCTCCAGGGCCTTGCCCTCGGCGATGCGGAACTGCTGGCGGACTAGGTCGATGCCTGCGGTCTCCTCGGTAACCGGGTGCTCGACCTGCAGGCGGGTGTTGACCTCGAGGAACGAAACGGTGTCGCCCTGCACTAGGTACTCCACGGTGCCGGCGCCGTAGTAGCCCGCCTCGCGGCAGATGTCCTTGGCCGAGGAGTGGATCTTGGCGCGCTGCTCGGGGGTCAGGAACGGCGCGGGGGCCTCCTCGACCAGCTTCTGGAAGCGTCGCTGCAAGCTGCAGTCACGAGTGCCCGCGACGATGACGTTGCCGTGCTGGTCGGCAATCACCTGCGCCTCGACGTGGCGAGCCTTGTCCAAGTACTGCTCCACGAAGCACTCGCCGCGACCGAAGGCGGAGACGGCCTCGCGAGTCGCCGACTCGAACAACTCGGGGATCTCGGCAATGGTGTGGGCGACCTTCATCCCGCGGCCGCCGCCACCGAAGGCGGCTTTGATGGCGACCGGAACCCCGAACTGCTCGGCGAACTCCACGACCTCGTCGGCGCCAGCGACCGGGTCCTTGGTGCCCGCGGCCATCGGGGCGTTGGCCCGCTCGGCGATGTGCCGGGCGGTGACTTTGTCGCCGAGGGAGCGGATGGAGTCCGGCGACGGGCCGATCCAGGTGAGGTCGGCGTCGATCACGGCCTGCGCGAAGTCGGCGTTCTCGGACAGGAATCCGTAGCCGGGATGGATGGCGTCGGCGCCCGAGCGGACGGCGGCGTCGAGGATTTTGTCGAAGACGAGGTAGCTCTCCGCCGAGGTGGTGCCACCGAGGGCGAAGGCCTCGTCGGCCAGACTGACGAACATCGCGTCGGCATCAGGTTCGGCGTAGACGGCCACGCTGGCGATACCCGCATCACGCGCGGCCCGGATCACGCGGACCGCGATCTCACCGCGATTGGCGATGAGGACCTTGGAGATGGTCTTTTGGGGGATATCAGTCTTGGGCACAACTACTCCTGGCCTGGACTCGCCTAAGCGAGCCGGTTGTCGGGGACAACGGAACGAATTCACAGTAACGCACCCGAGAGCATGCTCGGTTCACGCCTATCGGTCAGTTTGACGCGCCGCGACGATACTCGCGAGTAGCTCGGTAAACGCGCTGAGGAAGCGCCGTAGGCCCGCAGCGACCGGCCGACCGGGTCGGTCGGCGGGGAACCGGGCGTGTACGCGCAGCCCGTGCGGGGTGCGGTTGAACCACACGTAGAACTCATCGTCGGCATAGGAGTGACTGCGCAGCGCCCGCGCGCCCCCGGCGTCGGCGTGGGCCGCACCCGGGACGGCGCGGGTGTCCATGAACGAGACGACGAACTTCGGTTCGGGCACGAAGTCCAGAAGCTCGGCGAGCCGCAGCAGGGGGAGCGACGCGCCCTCGCGGGCTCGGTCCAGGGAGACCATCATCCGTTCCAACGCCGTCGGGAAGCTGGGATCGTCGGATACCTCGACCGACACCGGGGCGAGGGCGACGAACCAGCCGAGCGCGGAATGCACGGCCGCCTGATTCCGCGTGTGGCGGGGCATCACCGTCGCGAAGCGGTCCGCACCGGTCTGCTCGCGGTAGACCAGTGCCGCGGTGGTCAATAGGCCCCCGATCAGGGAGCCGCCCAGATCGCCGCACCGCTGTTCCAGCACGCAGGTCGCCTCGTCATCGAGCAGGAGGGCGTCGTAGGCGGACTGCGGTAGCAGCGGCGCCCCGGCGTCGAGCGGGCCAGCGCGCTCGAGCAACGCGAAGCCGGGGAGGGTCCGCCAGCCCTCGGTGAACTCGCGCCACTCGACGGCAGCCGTGTGCCAGTCGTCGGCGGTGTCAGCAGCCCGCCGCTCGGTATCGGAGAAGTCGACATAGCTGCCGGTCGCCGGCAGTGTGGGGTCGCGGCGCTCGAGGGCGGCCCGGTACATCTCGCGCAGCTCGAATTGGGCGTTGACCAGCGAATAGCCGTCCACCAACGAATGGTCAGCGGCAAACAACAGGGTGAAGCTGCACGCGCGGGCCACCGTTGCGAACCGGTACGCCGGCCAGTGCAGCGGGGCCGTCGCACCGTCGAACGAGGCGCCGATCTGGGCGATCAGCTGGTGTGGATCGGCGAACCAGCCGATCCGGCGGCGCCGCAGATGGACGGTGCCAGCGTCCGCGGTATACCGCTCGGTACTCACTTGGCTCCCGGGAGTGAACGTCACGTGCGTCCGCAGCACCTCGTGTCGATTGATCCACCCGAGGATCGCGGACTGCACGGCAGACTGGGAAATCTGCTCGTCGAATTCGACGGTGAGACCCAGCCATGCTTCCCGCCCACCCTGGCGATGGGTGGCCAGCCGGTAGGCGTGCGCGTCCTGCAAGTGCTGCTCGTGATTGTGCGAGGTGGCCCGCGGATCACGATGCCAGGCGCCGAGGCCGCCGGGGACCGCGGGGATCCACTCGATCAGTCCGCCCGGCTCGACGGGTGCGTCGAGGACCTGGAGGAACTCCATCAGGCCGTCTGCTGCGCCACCTGGCGCTTGATCCGCATGAGCATGCCGGTCATCCCGCGCAGTCGCAGCGGGGAGACCACCGAACCCAGCTGCAAATCGTTGACGAAGTCCAGTGGCACCGCGGCGATCTGGTCGGCGGTCGCACCGTCCAGACCCTGGTGCAGGATCGAGGCGAAACCGCGCGTGGTCGGCGCCTCGCGCGGTGCGCTGAAAAACAGCCGCACCGCGGCCGAATCGGCCGCGTCCACGGATAGAAAGATCGGCGACTGGCACTCGGGAACCGGTTCCATGGCGGCAGATTCCAAATGGGCGGGGAGCTCGGGGAGCTCGTCGGCGAGTTCGAGGAGCAGCATGGTGCGATCGGCATCGCCGAGTGCGCCGAAGTCGTCGACGATCTCGGCCAGGGCTGGAGTCAGGCTCATGATCTTCTTGCGTCGGGAGGAATCAGGGCAGATTACAGGCTACCGGGTTCGCTACCGATGGCGATCGGTGCACGCACCGCGTTGCCCCACTCGGTCCACGAGCCGTCATAGTTGCGGACGGCGTCGAAGCCGAGTAGATAGGTCAGCACGAACCAGGTGTGGCTGGAGCGTTCGCCGATCCGGCAGTACGCGATGGTCGGGGTGGCCGGATCCAGCTCGCCGTAGATGGCGTCGAGCTCGACGCGGCTGCGGAACCGCGCATCGCTTGCGGCCGCCCGCGCCCACGGAATGGATACGGCGGTGGGAATGTGACCGCCGCGCAGGGCCCCCTCTTCCGGGTAGTCGGGCATGTGGGTGCGGGCACCGGTGTACTCCTCCTCCGAACGCACGTCGATCAGCGGCTGGGTGCCCAGGGCGGCGCGGACATCCTCGGCGAAGGCACGGATGACGGTGTCGTCGCGCTCGATGACCGGGTAGTCGCTACGCGGGTAGGCCGGGACGTTGAACGAGGTCTCGCGCTGTTCGTTCATCCAGGCGGTACGGCCGCCATCGAGGAGCCGGACGTCGGCGTGGCCGAAAAGGGTGAAAACCCACATCGCATACGCGGCCCACCAGTTGTTCTTATCGCCGTAGACGACGACGGTGTCGTCGCGTTCAATGCCTTTGCTACGCATCAGTTCGGCGAAGGTATCGCCGTCGATGTAGTCGCGGATGACCGGATTGTTGAGGTGCAGGTGCCAGTCAATCTTCTGCGCGGTGGGGATATGCCCGACGTCGTAGAGCAGCACGTCCTCGTCGGACTCGATGATCTTGAGTCCAGGGGTGCCCAGATGTGCTGACAGCCATTCGGTGCTCACCAGGCGTTCGGGATGTGCGAATCCGGTGAACGCCGGATTCGACTCATATTCGACTGTCACGGGAAACTCCTGATCACCTTCGGTGCCCGCCGATCGGGGCGCCTGTCGCGTGTCCAGCATACGGATGACACCGTCGGCCGGTCCGGCCGCCGGGTGCTAGTTGGGCACCTGCCACAGCGAGGTGACATCGAGACCGACCTGCGTGAGTAGATCGCGGGTGAGCGGCAGACTGATGCCGATCACCGACGACGGATCACCGTCGATCCCGTCGAGCAGCCAGCCGCCCATGCCGTCGAGGGTGAAGGCGCCAGCCACCTCGAGCGGTTCGCCAGTCGCGACATACCGCTCGATGACCGCGTCGGAGACGTCCGAGAACCGGATCGCGGTGGCCGCGCTGGCAGCTGCCGAGGCGGTGACGACGCCGCCGGTCAGCCGCGTGACCGCGTGACCGGTGAGCAGCCGTCCGGTGCGCCCGCGCATCGTCTGCCAACGGGCGATCGCAACCTCCGCGGTACGCGGCTTGCCGGCCAACTCTCCGTCGAGCAGCAGCATGGAGTCGCAGGTGAGTACGACGCCGTCGTCGGCGACCGCGTCGATCTCCGGATGATCCGAGGCGGCGATCATCGAGATGATCTCGGCTGCTTTGGCTTCAGCGAGCGTGGTGACGATCTGCTCGGGACGCTGCCCAGTCAGTTGCTGAACGAGGGCGTCCTCGTCGATATCGGACACCAGGACCAGCGGGTTGATTCCCGCGGCCACCAGCACACGTCGTCGTGCCGGCGAGGCCGAGCCGAGTAGTACCCGGGTCACCTGCGGTGCAGGTACCTGCCGGGGAG
>NZ_JBAQWU010000502.1:0-6331 GCF_049299075.1 Gordonia sp. (in: high G+C Gram-positive bacteria) | reverse complement strand
GGGCCGCCCTGCGAATGGGGGGGCGGCCCTTCTCGTGGTGTGCGGTGTTACTCGTCGTTGAGCGGATTTCCGCCCTTGGCTTGCAACTCTTGCAATGCCTTCTTCTCGAGGGCGTGCTGCTGGTGCGCGATCTTGGCGTTGCTCTCCTGCTCCTGGAGGGAGTCTGGATTGAGCGCGGAGCCTGAACCGGTCTCGCCAGTGAAGCCGAGCTTACCCATCCGCTTCGGCAGCGGTGCACCCTCGTAGGGGAGCGGGATCGGATGGCCGTGTTCATCCACCGGGCCAAGTGGCTGATGGATCTCGATGAACTCGCCGATCGCCTCGCGTCGGATGATGCCGGTCTCGATACCGTGTTCCAGGACCTCACGGTCGCTGCGCTGTAGCGAGATGGCCCAGCGGTAGGCGATGAAGTACACCAGCGGCGGGATCAGAATTAGACCGATACGACCCGCCCACACCGTCAGGTTCAGTGAGATGTCGAACTTCATCGAGATCACGTCGTTCATACAGCTGACGGTCAGGATGATGTAGAAGGCCAGAGCCATTGCGCCAACCGCTGTACGCACCGGGACGTCACGCGGACGCTGCAGCAGATTGTGGTGCGCCTTGTCTCCGGTCAGGGCTGACTCGATCCACGGATAGGTGAACAGCAATCCAAAGACTACGCCGATCACCACCACGACCCAGAAGATCGCGGGAATGGTGTAGTTGCCCAGGTATAGCTCCCACGCCGGCATGAGCCGTGCGAAACCGTCCGTCCACATCATGTAGATGTCTGGCTGTGAACCGGCCGAGACTTGCGACGGATTGTACGGGCCGATGTTCCACACCGCGTTGATCTGGAATAGACCGGACATGAGCGCCAGGGCGCCGACGGTAATGGCGAAGAATGCACCGCCCTTAGCCGCGAATACCGGGAGAATCCGGACGCCCACGACGTTGTTCTCGGTACGGCCCGGGCCGGGGAACTGGGTGTGCTTCTGGTACCAGACCAGGGCCAGGTGGGCTCCGATCAGCGCCAGAATGATGGCCGGGAAGATCAGCACGTGCAGCACGTAGAGGCGCGGAATGATGATGTCACCCGGGAAATCGCCGTTGAACAGGGCGAACTGGATCCAGGTGCCGACCAGCGGGATCGAGAGGACGATACCGCTCATCGCCGCGCGGACGCCGGTACCCGACAGCAGATCGTCGGGCAGCGAGTAGCCGAAGAAGCCCTCGAACATCGCGAGCAGCAACAGGAAGCAGCCGATGACCCAGTTGGCTTCACGGGGCTTGCGGAACGCGCCGGTGAAGAAGATGCGCATCATGTGAATGATGATCGACGCCGCGAACAGCAGGGCCGCCCAGTGGTGGATCTGTCGGACGAATAGACCGCCGCGTACCTCGAAGGAGAGGTTCAGGGTGGTCTCGTATGCGCGGCTCATGGTGACGCCGTTGAGCGGCAGGTAGGAACCGTCGTAGGTGACGTGCGCCATCGAGGGGTCGAAGAACATGGTGAGGTACACGCCCGACAGCAACAGGATGATGAAGCTGTAGAGGGCGAGCTCGCCCAGTAGGAACGACCAGTGGGTCGGGAACACTTTGTTGATCTGGCGGCGGACTCCAGCGGCCATACGATAGCGCTGGTCCATCCCATCCGCCTGCGTGGCGACGCGATCGGCGATCGTCATGACTTACGCTCCCAGAATGCCGGTCCGACGGGCTCGATGAAGTCGCCGTTGGCGACCATGTACCCCTGATTGTTCACCGTGATCGGCAGCTGTGCGAGAGCGCGCGCAGCGGGTCCGAAGACCGGCTTGGCGTACTCGAGTGCGTTGAACTGCGACTGGTGGCACGGGCAGAGGATGCGGTTGGTCCGCTGCTCGTACAGTGAGGTCGGGCAGCCGAGGTGGCTGCAGACCTTGGTGTAGGCGTAGTAGTCGCCGTAGTTGAAGCTCTCTTGTCCGCGACGCTTGATCACATGCGCGGCGTCGGCTGGACGTAAGCGGATCAGCATGACTGGGTTACGCACCGCACGCATACTCTTGAGCAGCTTGTGACGCGACTCTTCGCTCTCGCCGTAGCCGTCGGAGACCCGCCACGGGAATACTGTTTCCATGCCGCCCGCATCCAGATCCTCCGGACGGACCAGCGCCACCTGATAGGGGTTGCCGGTGTCGCGGCGCAAGAACACAGTCTCATTCTTGACCGAGTCGTGGATCGGTGACCAGCCGCTCTGCCAGAGGTCGTCCTTTGGATCGCCCCAGGGATTCTTGATGAATCCGCCGATCGCGGCGACGCCACCGGCGACGGCCAGAGCGCCGACGCCGAAGACGGCCGAGCCCATGATCATTTTGCGACGGGGGAGCGTGGACGAATCCAGCGAGTCCGCCAGCTCGGCGACCAGGGAGTCCCGGTCGGACCGCTCGGACGGGCCGTCGTGGCGCTGTTGGACCGAGATCTCGGCCGGGATAAAGCGTTTGGTCAACTGGATGACGCCGAACCCGAAGAACAGGATCGACAGACCGAAGGACAGGCCCAGTGCCGGGGTGTAGAACGTGTACGCCCAGTACCCGTCCTTGTTCGGCATGGTGAATTCCCACTTGTTCCAGATGAACAGGGCGAATCCGGCGATGGCTAACAGGCCAGCCAGCACGAACCAGATCGCGATGATGCGCTCGGAGCGCTTCTCGGCCTTGGTGCCGGCGACCGGGTAGCGAGGCTCGCGGTAGATGATCTCGACATCGTCGAGGTTCGTGCCGAGCGTGACCAGCTCGTCGCGGCTCATCGCGTCGAGCTCGTCGCCGGTGGGGACGTCGTTACTCGTGGCGCTCAATTTCGTGATCCAATCCACATCGCACCGGCAACGATCGCGGTGATGCCGAGGACCCACATGACCACACCTTCGGAGGCGGGACCGAAGCCGCCGAGGCCGAAGCCGCCGATCGGGTTCGAGGAGTCGGCGTACCGGATGAAGCCGATGATGTCCTTCTTGTCGTCAACAGAGAGCTGACGGTTGGAGAACCTGGGCATGTTCTGGGGGCCGGTGAGCATCGCAGTGTAGAGCTGCTGCTCGTTGACACCGGTCAGCGGCGGGGCGAACTTACCGCCGGAGAGGGCGCCGCCCCGACCGGTAAAGTTGTGGCAGGAGGCGCAGTTCAGCCGGAACAGCTCCGAGCCGCGACCGAGATTGTCGCCCTGAAGCGACTCCATGGCGAGGACTGGCAGGCCCTCTTCGTTACGAACGATGTTGCCGTTGGCGTCATGCTCGTACTTCACGCGCGGACCGCCGCCCATTGCCTGAATGTAGGCGCCGAGCTGGTCGATCTGGGATTGGCTGAACTTGACGGCCGAGCGCTGGACCTGGGCCTCACCGCGGGCGGCGGGCATTCGGCCGGTGGAGACCTGGAAGTAGACGGAGGCGTCGCCGACGCCGAGGAGGGTGGGACCGCGGTCCGGGACCCCCTCCAGATTCTTACCGTGGCAGGTCACACACGAGGTCTCGTACAGTTGTTTGCCCTCGGCAACCAGGCTGGCGGCGTTCGCGTCAGCGGTGGCAACCTGAGCTTTCGGGGTCAGCAGGCCAGCCAGCAGTCCGGTGGCGACCAGACCGAAGAGCAGGAAGGCGGTACCGCCAGCCCGCCGACGGAGCTTGCGACGCGCTTTGGCGCGCTTGGCGGACGTCGGGTCGGGGCCAGCGGTGGCTACGGGCCCTGCGGAGGCGTCGTCGCCGTCGAGCGGCTCAGACGAACTCGGTGGAGATGATCTCATCGGTTTCTCTCTACTAAGCGTTGGGACTGTTCAGCGAGCCCGGAGCTACTGAAGGAAGTAAATGACGGCGAACAGGGCGATCCAGACGACGTCGACGAAGTGCCAGTAGTACGACACGACGATCGCGGCGGTCGCCTGCGCGGGGGTGAACTTCGACAGTCGCGTGCGCACGAGCAGGAGCACGAAGGCGACCAGGCCGCCGATGACGTGCAGGCCGTGGAAGCCGGTGGTCATGAAGAAGACCGAGCCGTAGGCGGACGAGGAGAGGGTGACGCCCTCGGCGACCATCTGGGTGTACTCAAAGACCTGTCCGCAGACGAAGATGGTGCCCATGATCAGGGTGATGGTGTACCACCGGCGCAGACCGAAGACGTCGCCGCGTTCGGCGGCGAAGACACCCATCTGGCAGGTCACCGAGCTGAGGATCAGCACCACCGTCACCGGAATGGCAAGCGCCAGATTCAGGTGGGCCGGCGGCTGCGGCCACTCGGTCGAGTTGGCTCGGGCGACGAAGTACATCGCGAACAAGCCGGCAAAGAACATCAACTCGCTCGACAACCACACGATCGTGCCGACGCTGACCATATTCGGGCGGTTCAGCGAGTGCACACGCGAGGTGATGGCGGTTCCTGGGGTACCCACGGCGCTAGTCACAAGAAGAAGTATGACGGTTCGTAGTACGACGTGCCTACCCGGGTCCCAAATTGGTCGGAAATTGTTGTTCCGCCGCTGGTCCGAGCAGTGGGCGGGGTGGTGTCTCGGCGTGTCTCAGTGGCCCAATGGGGCCGACGGCACCCGCGTGTCGGTGTGTCGCCGGGAATGTCGTGTGACCAATGCGAGGGGAGAGCCTGATGTGTCTGGTGGGGCCTTGATGCTCAGGTGCGCAGCGCGACGTTCGGCGATGGGGCGGCGCTCGCTACGCTGGCGGAGTGACTTCGCCGCAAATCTCCTCGCCGCAGATCTCCTCGCCGCAGAGTTCCTCGCCGCAGGACTCCTTGAACCCGCCGGTGGCTGCCGAACTGACTTGGCCGACCGTGTTGGGCAAATTGACCGAGGGTGTTGACTTGACGGTCGAGGAGGCTGCGTGGGCGATGGGCGAGATCATGTCCGACTCGGCGACCGGTTCGCAGATCGCTGCGTTCGGGGTGGCGGTGAAGATGAAGGGTGCGGCACCGACCGAGTTGCGCGGACTGGCCCAAGCCATGCTGGATCGGGCCCACCGGGTAACGACGGCTGTACCCACGGTGGACATCGTCGGCACCGGTGGCGACCGTTCGCATACGGTCAACATCTCGACGATGACGTCGATCGTGGTGGCGGCCGCTGGCGTCCCGGTGATCAAACACGGCAACCGGGCCGCCTCGTCGAAAAGTGGCGGCGCGGATGTGCTCGAAGCGCTCGGTGTGGCGATCAACCTTGGCGCGGCCGCAGTGGAGCGCTGTGTCGCCGAAGTGGGTATCGGGTTCTGCTTCGCCCCGGTCTTTCACCCGGCGTTTCGGTTCGCCGGTCCGCCGCGGCGAGAGATCGGTATCCCTACTGTCTTCAATGTGCTCGGACCGCTGACCAATCCGGCGGCGCCGCCCACCGGGCTGATCGGTTGTGCCTTCAGCGATCTGGCCCCTACGCTCGCGCAGACCTTCGCCGATCGGGGCAACCGGGTGCTGGTGGTGCGCGGCGACGACGGACTCGATGAACTGACGACGACAACGACGTCCACGGTGTGGCAGGTCGTCAACGGTCAGGTGAATCAGCTCCGGGTAGATCCAGCCGAGCTTGGCCTCGAATTGGTTGAACTCGCCGCCCTGCAGGGCGGCGACGCCGAGCAGAACGCGCAGATCGCCCGCGACTTGTTCGATGGGGCGCGTGGCCCGGTCCGTGACGCGGTGACGCTGAACGCCGCGGCCGCGTTGGTGGCCTTCGAACAAGACGGTATCTATAGCCAGATTGAGTTCAACGAAGCCCTCGGCGGGGCGATGACGCGCATCGGCGAGGTGCTGGATTCGGGGGCTGCCGCCCACCTGCTTGCGCAGTGGGCGCAGCTGAGCTCCTCACTCGCCGATTGAGAAGCCGTCTTCGACCTCCGAACTGGAATAGCTCCGGAAAGCAATGTGGGTGGCGCTGCTACGAACCCCCGGCAGCCGGTTGATCTGACCGGTCACCACTGCGGCGATCTCGTCGTGGTCGCGGACCCGCACCTTGGCGATCAGGTCGACGTCCCCGGCGCACGAATAGACTTCGGTGACGCCCGGGATGTTGGCGACGGCCTGGGCGGTCTCCGGGATCTGGTGGATGTCGGCTCCGATGAGGACGATGGCGGTGATCATGCTCCGAGCCTAAACGAACTGCGCGCCGACGAACCGGGCTCGTGGTCCGCCGGTGCCTCGCGCGCACTGCGAGCGGTCTCGGCAAAGCCGAGGCGCCACTGCGCTGTCCCGATCGGGGTGGACAGCTCGCCGGTGACCGAAACCAAGCGGGTACCCGGCTCGGTGATCCAGCGGGCGATCAGGGCGAGCTCGGCGGCCGGTGCTCCGGCGAGCGGCCCGGCGTCGGGGCCGGGCGGCGCGATTGACTGCGCGCC
>NZ_JBAQWU010000501.1:0-1522 GCF_049299075.1 Gordonia sp. (in: high G+C Gram-positive bacteria) | reverse complement strand
GGCCCGGGCTGCGCGGGCCGTGGACGTGGCAGAAGGTCGCCGCCGTGCCCCTGCTCGTGCTCGTGCGGATCTACCAGCTCTGCGTGTCGCCGATGCTGCCGCCGTCGTGCCGGTTTTATCCCTCGTGCTCGTCGTATGCCGTGACCGCCCTCGTGCGCTTCGGTCCGATCAAGGGGACGTGGCTTGCCGCGCGCCGGCTGTCGCGGTGTCACCCGTGGAACCCTGGCGGCGTCGACCACGTTCCCGAGCGAGTGACGACGCGCGCTCACCGACCCGATGCCGAGTCCCGTCTGCAGTCGTCGGGCCCGTCGCCCGCGAGGTCGACAGGCGAGCCGGCGACCACCCCGGCCCCACAGCGGGCCGCCACCTGACCATTCGGTGAGCGCACGGCATACCCCTGCTGGGGTGCCCGCCCGCTGACCGCCATCGGTGAGACTCCGGTCTCACCACCCAAGCTGAGACGACCGTCTCACCACAGGAGTAGAGGCAAACCGTGGGAGATTTCTTCAACACCATTCTGTCGCCGCTGACCGTCGGCGAAGCGTGGGTCATGTTGGCCTGGCACAAGCTGTGGACGCTGCTCGGCATCGGCGGTGGCTGGGCGTGGGCGCTGTCGATCGTCGGGCTCACGGTGGTCGTGCGGATCGTGCTCATTCCGCTGTTCGTCAAGCAGATCCACGCGTCGCGCAAGATGCAGCTGATCCAGCCGGAGATCCAGAAGATCCAGGCGAAGTACAAGGGCAAGACCGATCCTGAGTCGCGGCAGGCGATGACCCAGGAGACGATGGATCTCTACAAGAAGTCCGGCACCAACCCGCTCTCGTCATGTCTGCCGATCCTGCTGCAGTCGCCGTTCTTCTTTGCGCTCTTCACGGTGCTCAACAACCTCAAGGGGATCGCCGAGGGCAAGCACGCGCCGATTGGTCCGATCACGCCGGAGATCGCGCAACAGATCGAGACGTCCAACATCTTTGGGGCGCCGTTCTCGTCGTCGTTCATGAACTCGACCGATCTTGCGACGAAGATCGTCACGGTCGTGCTCATCGTGCTCATGTCGGCGACGACCTTCACGACGCAGCGCCAACTCATGCGCAAGAACCTGCCGGCGTCGGCGATGGACAACCCCTACATGAAGCAGCAGAACATCATCTTGTATTTGATGCCGCTGTTCTTCGCGCTGTCGGGCATCAACTTCCCCATCGGCGTGCTGCTCTACTGGCTGACGACCAACCTGTGGTCGATGGGCCAGCAGTTCTACGTCATCCGCCGGATGCCGGCTCCTGGGTCTGAGGCCGAGCGGGCGCTGCATGAGCGTCAGGCGCGCAAGGGCAAGGCCGTGACGCCCTTCTCGATCCCCGGCTTCGACCGCGATGGCAAGGGTGCGGCCGATGGTGACGGCGCGGCTGGTGCCGGGTCTGGTGCTGGGGCCGATGGCGCAGGTGTCAGCGACGCCCCGGTGACCCGGCAGCGGCAGCAGCCGAAGAGCGCCAAGCGAGCCAAGAAGACGGCCGCGCCGAAGCCC
>NZ_JBAQWU010000500.1:0-2768 GCF_049299075.1 Gordonia sp. (in: high G+C Gram-positive bacteria) | reverse complement strand
CGCCCACAAACTCCGGTCCGCGCGCTGGTCCCGCTCTTTCCCGCCCCGACCACCGCCGATCTACCTGACGATGCGGCCAGTGTGAGCGCGTCGTCGCTGATTATCGCTGCCACCGACGACGTCGATTCGATGACCGGAAATGCCGTCGTGCTGGCCCAGGCGCTGGGCGGTGCGGTGGTGTTGCGCACACTGCCCGGCGCCAACGCTCAAGATATTCTCGAGCGGCCGACGCTCAAGTCGGTGATCGGTTTCTCCGGCGCTGAACGCAAGATTCACGCGGCCGTGCGCGCCCAGCTCACCGGCTTCCTGCTCACCACGCTGACCGACGACGCTGCGTACGCCGATTTCGCCGACCCAGCGGTCTCGATGACCCCCACTCTGGCCGTTGACGTGGCCAGCGCCCGCCGCGCGGACGCCGACCACTTTTCGCAACTGTTGGGTAACGCGCCGTACAAGCCCGAAGAGGGCACGTCAAGCAAGGGACTCCGCGCGCTCGGCAGGTAAACTAGGCGACCATGTGTGGAATCGTCGGATACGTGGGTGAGCGCCAGGCGCTGGACATCGTTGTCGAAGCCCTGCGGCGGATGGAATACCGCGGATACGACTCGGCGGGGGTGGCCATCGCCGACGGCGCCGGGCACCTGACCGTGGAGAAGAAGGCCGGTCGACTGGGGAACCTGGAAGCCCTGATCGACGACGTCGGACCGAGTGCGTTGACCGGCACCTCGGGGATGGGGCACACCCGGTGGGCCACGCACGGCCAGCCGACCGACCGCAATGCGCATCCGCATGTCAGCGCCGAGCACGAGTTCGCGGTGGTGCACAACGGCATCATTGAGAACTACGCGCCGCTGCGCGCCGAGCTGGAGCAGGCCGGGGTGGAGTTCGCCTCCGACACCGACACCGAGACCGCGGTGCACCTGCTGTCCCGCGAGTACGCGCAGGGAGAGCACGCTGGCGACTTTGTGGCCAGCGCTTATTCGGTGCTGCGCCGACTGGAAGGCGCCTTCACCGTCGTCTTCATGTCCGCGGCCAACCCGGGCACCATCGTCGCCGCACGACGATCCACGCCGCTCGTGGTGGGCGTCGGTGACGGCGAAATGTTTATCGCCTCGGACGTGACCGCCTTCATCGAGCACACCCGTGAAGCCATCGAATTGGGCCAAGACGAGGTGGTGGTGATCACCGCCGACAGCCTCGCCATCACCGATTTCGACGGCACGCCCACCGGTGGCAAGCCGTTCCACATCGACTGGGATCTGGCCGCCGCGGAAAAGGGCGGCTACGAGTACTTCATGCTCAAAGAAATCGCCGAGCAACCTGAAGCACTGGTGAATACGCTCGTCGGTCACCTGCAGGATGGGCGCATCGTGCTCGACGAGCAGCGCCTGAGTGACCAGGATTTGCGCGATGTGGACAAGGTCTTCGTCGTCGCCTGCGGCACCGCCTACCACGCAGGCATGATCGCCAAATATGCCATCGAGCACTGGACCCGGCTGCCCGTCGAGGTGGAGTTGGCCAGCGAATTCCGCTACCGCGACCCAGTGCTGGACCGCTCGACGCTGGTCGTGGCGATCAGCCAGTCCGGCGAGACCGCCGACACCCTGGAGGCCGTCCGACACGCCAAGGAGCAGAAGGCGCGCGTGCTGGCGATCTGCAACACCAACGGCGCGCAGATCCCGCGCGAATCCGACGCGGTGCTCTACACGCATGCCGGCCCGGAGATCGGCGTTGCCTCCACCAAGTGCTTCCTCGCGCAGATCGCCGCCGCCTACATGGTGGGCCTGGCACTGGCGCAGGCCGTCGGCACCAAATACTCCGATGAGGTGGTCGCCGAGTTCGCTGCGCTGGAGGCCATCCCGGCTGCCGTCGAGGCTGTGCTCGAGCAGATGGAACCGGTCCGCGCGCTGGGGCGCCAGTACGCCAGCGCGGACACCGTCCTGTTCTTGGGCCGTCACGTCGGCTACCCGGTGGCGCTGGAGGGGGCGCTCAAGCTCAAGGAGCTCGCCTACATTCACGCCGAGGGTTTTGCCGCCGGTGAACTCAAACACGGTCCGATCGCGCTGATCGAAGACGGACTGCCGGTGTTCGTGGTGATGCCGTCGCCGGTCGGCCGCCCGCTGCTGCATTCGAAGATGATCAGCAATGTGCGCGAAATCCAGGCGCGCGGCGCCCGCACGATCATCCTCGCTGAACCCGGCGACACCGCAGCCGAGTCGGTCGCCGATCACCTGATTCCGATTCCGCCGACCCCGACCCTGCTGCAGCCGCTGGTGTCGACGGTGCCGTTGCAGGTGTTCGCGGCCACAGTCGCGCAGGAACGCGGCTACGACGTCGACAAGCCGCGCAATCTCGCCAAGTCCGTCACGGTGGAGTAATTCACATGGAGGGCTATTACACCGCCGATCAGATCCGGGCCGCCGAGGAGGCGACCGGCGCTCTGCTTACCGGCGGTGTGCTGATGGCCCGGGCCGCCCACGGCGTCGCACGCACGGCGCTGACCGAGTTGGTCGACCGGTGCGGTGGCGCGTACGGACACCGGATCGGTCTGGTGGTCGGGGCCGGTAACAATGGCGGCGATGCGCTGTATGCGGGGGCAATCCTGCGCCGACGCGGCGTCGCGGTGAGCGCCGTCCTATTGGCCCCCGCCGCGGCCCATCGCGACGGGCTGGCCGCGTTCACCGCAGCCGGCGGACGGGTGGTGGATACGCTGCCCGCCGACTGCGCGCTGGTGATCGACGCCGTGGTGGGCCTCGGCGGCCGTGGAC
>NZ_JBAQWU010000499.1:0-18508 GCF_049299075.1 Gordonia sp. (in: high G+C Gram-positive bacteria) | reverse complement strand
CGGGGCAGTGGTGCTCGCTCTGCGTCTCGCGGGTGCGTCGACTCGGGTGACCGTGGCAATCGGACTGCTGGCAATGCTCGGCTTCGTGATTCTGGTGCGGCCCACCGACAGCGTGCTGCGAGCGGCCGTGATGGGCGGGGTCGGTCTACTCGGCGCCTTGGCGGCACGTCGTGCCCAGGCGTTGCCAGCGCTGGGAGCCGCGGTGATCGTGGTGCTGCTGTTCTGGCCGCAGATGGCGGTGGCGCCGGGATTCGCTCTCTCAGTGGTCGCGACGCTCGGCCTGGTGTTGTGGGCGGCGCCGCTGCGCCAAGCCCTGCTGCGCCGCGGGGTGCCCGAGACGCTGGCGGTACTCCTGTCGATGACGCTCACCGCGCAGATTTTGACCATGCCGCTCGTGATTGCGGTCTCCGATCGGCTGAGCGTGGTCGCCGTCCCCGCAAATCTGTTGGTGGCGCCGGCAATTCCGGCGATCGCCCTGCTGGGCACGCTGGCCGCGCTCATCGGCGCGATCGGGCCGCCCGGCGGTGCCGGGGCGTTGGCGGCCGAAGGGCTGATCCGCGCCACCGGCCCGGAAATGTGGTGGCTCATCTCGTGCGCGGACACGTTGGGCGGTCACCGCTGGTCAGCTCCCGAAGTCCCCGGCTGGCAGGCCGCCACCGTCCTGGTGCTGGCAGAAATCGTCACCTACGCCACCTGGCGAGCTGCGCACGGCGTCGAGCGGTGACGATCCCGTCAGTGGTTGGTGCCATATGCCACGGCCGTCAGCGGACTGCGGGTCTGGCCGATCGGTGCGGTCGGCGATTCCACGACGCAGCTCCAGTGGTGTCGGACCTCAACGGCAAGATGGCACCGTGAACCAACCTCACTACGTGCTCGGCTGCGACCTCGCCGTCGGCGACAGGATCGTCGCCTTCACGCCTGACGCGGATGCCCTCATCACCGACATCGAGGTGTTGACCGAAGGAAACGGCCGATTACTCGGTCTCGACATCTACGAGCGCCGAGACGGTGGCTTCCTTGGCCCGACGCTGTTCATCGCCAGGCCGGACATCGAGTACGCCGTCGACAGGAGACGCCAGGAGCTACCCGACGCACACTGACTGCGCGGTGGTCCAGCGTTACCGCCACTGCAGGGTGGTCGGCGTGTGCCTGGCGATACTGGGTCGGATGCGCTCAGGCGGCGGGTTCTCGATCAGGGCGAGGGCGCCGCGCGCCGCGTCGTACAGTTGCTCGCCGGGCACCGAGCCGGTGGGGACGTCGCACCAGAAGACCAGCCGGTCGCCGGTCAGGTTCCAGCTGCGGCGCCAGACGGAGACGCCGGCGCGAGCAGATGGTTTCGTCGGTCCATAGCCAACCGTCGGCCATACCCCGATGCTAGCCGGACGACGGCCGCGGACATATGAGCTGGCGGGTTCCCGTTGAGCTTCGGGCGACCGCTATCGCCGTCGGTGACCGCGGCCGGTCCAGGGGGCGTCGTACCGGCGTGGCACGATGGTCGCTGTGACTGATCGGCTGTATCTGCTGCTAGGCGACGACGACTTCCTGACCGGTCGCGTCATCAAGCAGGTCGCGTCCGAGCGCAGCAGGGAATCCGGCGAAGAAGTCCCAGTGACCCGCATTCGGGCGGGGGAGGTGACCGGACCCGAGCTCATCGATCTGCTGAGCCCGTCGTTGTTCGCCGAAGAGCGCATCCTGGTGATCGAGTCGGCAGCCGAGGCGGGTAAGGATCCCGCGGCGCTAATCACGGGGACAGCAAAGGCGCTCCCCGAGGGCGTCACCATGATGGTGATCCACACCGGTGGAGGCCGGCAGAAGGCGATGGTCGGCGAGCTGAAGAAGGCCGGGGCGCAAGAATTCGGCTGTGCGCCGCCTAAATGGCACAACGAGCGCGTCGAATTCGTCCGCAAAGAGTTCCGGCAGATCGGCGTACGGGTCAGCTCCGACGTCATCGAACTGGTCACCGAACTGGTCGGCTCGGATCTACGCGAACTCTCGGCGGCCTGCCACCAGCTGGTCTCCGACACCGGCGGAAAGATCGACGAGGCCGCCGTCCGCACGTATTACATCGGGCGCCCCGAGGTGACCGGCTTCGAGGTGGCCGACAAAGCTGTCACCGGAGATCTGGCTGGCGCCCTGGAGTCGTTGGCGTGGGCCCAGCATCATGGCACCGCGCGGGTCCTGTTGGCCGACGCACTCGCCGAAGCCGTGCATGCGATTGCGCGGGTGCGCGCCTTCGGGCCGGGAGACAAGTATTCGATCGCCTCCGAGCTGGGTATGCCGCCGGGACGTGTCGGCAAGGTGCAGGGGCAGGCGCGCGCGTGGGATGCGGCGTCGATCGGCGAAGCGGTGTTGGTGGTCGCCGATCTCAATGGCGCCGTAAAGGGCCAGGCAGCCGACCCGGACTACGCGCTGGAGCGTGCCGTTACGACGGTGGCGCAGCTGCGGCCGCGGCGCGGACGGTAGCGCTTTCGACTCGCTCGGCTCGCTCCACCATCGAAGGGGACTCCCCTGGTGAGGGGGTGTGGGAATGGGGTGGCCGCTTGGGCGTGGAGTTGACCTCGTCGAGCTCGGCCTGCCGAGAACGCCGATCACCCCGGCGATCGCGTGGAGATCGCCGGGGTGACCGGTAAAGCTATGGGAGCGCGGCGTCGACAGACGCGTGGCTCCGGGTGCGGCGAACCGCAGAACTGTCAGAGCTTATTGACAGCCACGGCCATGGCCGACTTCTTGTTGGCGGCCTGGTTCTTGTGGATGACGCCCTTGGTGACGGCCTTGTCCAGGTCGCGACCGGTGCTCACGAGCAGCTCGGCAGCCTTCTCCTTGTCGCCACCGGCGACGGCCTCACGGAAGTTACGGATCGCGGTACGCAGCGAGCTGCGGACCGACTGGTTGCGCTGCCGACGGCGCTCGTTGGTCTTGTTCCGCTTCACCTGAGACTTGATGTTTGCCACGCGTAATCCCTTTGCTTCGTTTCGTCAGTCGCGGTCGGCGACCAGAGTCATTGTTCCTGTAGTGCTGGCTCGCGATCGAGGTGTCGACCTGCGAAATCCGCAACAGCAGACAAGATTACCAGCGCGGACACCTCGCCCCCAAATCCGCAGAGGAGACGCCGCGCACCTCTAAGCTGGTGCGCATTATGTCGATAGTCTACGTGCACGTCGGATTGCCCAAAACCGGCACCACCCATTTGCAGGATCGCCTCTGGGTGAACCGGGACCTCGCCCTGGAGCAGGCAGATCTGCTGTACCCGGGTGTGACGATGGAGGACCACTTCCACGCCGCCGCGCACCTGCAGCCCGACCGCTACCTGGATTGGGCGACGCCGGACCGGGCTGGTGCCTGGCCGCGCATGCTCGCCCAGATGAAGGCCTGGCCCGGCACGTCGGTGATCTCGCACGAGTTGTATGCGAACGCCAAACCCGAAAACATCGCCAAGCTGATGGACGATCTGTCGTTTGCCGACGAGGTGCACGTGATCCTCACCGTGCGCGATCTGGCCCGCCAGTTGCCGTCGGTGTGGCAGGAGAACGTCAAGAACCAGCGCCCGACGTCGTTCGAGGACTTCCTGGCCTCGGTGGGTCGCTATCGCGACGCCGACCCCGTGCATGATGGCTTCGTCGAGGAGCCGTTCTGGGAGTTCCAGGACTATCCGGCCACCGTGCGCAAATGGTCGGCGGTGCTGCCGCCCGAGCGGATTCACCTGATCACTGTGCCCGCTGCCGGTACGGCGACCGAGGGCGACGGCCTCTGGGAACGGTTCTGTGCCGTGCTCGATGTGGATCCGACGACTATGCCGAAGCAGGGGGAGCGCCACAATTCGTCGCTGTCGGCCGCACAGACCGAGTTCCTGCGCCAGCTCAACGGCCGGATCCAGCCCAAAGACATCGACGGGTGGCGGTACGAGTGGATCGTCAAACGTCGCTTTATCGGGGAGGCGCTGCGCAACACTGGCAGCGGCAAGCCACTCGGGCTGACCGCCGCCCAGCGGGTATGGGCGGCCGAGGAGTCCGCGAAGCTGATCGACGAGGTGCGGGAATCGGGTTGCTCGATTACCGGCACGCTCGACGATCTGCGCGTCGATCTGAGCGTTGATGTCAGCGAAGCGCCCCCGGCGACGTCGATCGAAGCACTCGACGCCGGCCTGGACGCGCTCGCCTACTGGATCAAAACCATGCCGAATCCGGAGCCGAAGCCGACCGTCACGACGCGGGCGCGCGACGTCGCCCGGCGGGTCAAGCGGCGCGCCGTCGGTCTACGCGGCCGGTTGCCGGGCTGAGTCGGTCTGCCCCGCCGCAGTGCGGAACTGAGGTGGCCGCAGGTATTCACGATTTGCCCTGGGCGGTACGCGGGAATTTGCTCAGCCGAACGAGCAGACGCTGTTCACTCGGGATGCATTGCCGCCGACCTTGGCCCGGGCGGCCTTCTTAGCGGCGGCGTGGCTCGGGTAGCCCCAGGCGCGGCCGACGTCGGTCCGACCATAGGAGAACTTGTAGGCGATCGCGCCCCACGAGATCGTGTCGGCTTCAGCCTGGGGGAGGGCGGACTGCGGAATAGTGGTGCCGGCCGAGGCGAGGGTAGCCGCGATGCCGAGGGAAGCGAGGAAACGACGTGCGTTCATGGCGAGTGCCTAGCGCAGCGGCCCGCGCCGCACGCGACCTATTCTGGGAACGAACGATCGGCTCAGGACCAGCCGTAATGATCCCGGAGAGCGGCCGCGACAGCGTCGAAACTCCGGCGCGCGCAAATGGATCCCTCGCGCCGGATGCCGTGTTCGTCGACGACGATCACCCGGTCCAGCCGCACATAGCTGACCCGCGCGTTGTAGTCCCACGCGCCGGAGCCGAGCGTCATCCAGTTCTCGTCGTCACGGTGGTACTCCTTCGACGACAGCATCAACCCGAGGAGGCCGGTGTCAGTGCCGCCGACCACCAGCACCGGGCGGTCTTTGCCCTGCGCTGGGTCGTCCTCGAACGGCACCCACATCCACACGATCTCGCCCGGATCGGCAGATCCGTCCAATTCTGGCGTGTACGAGACGCGCCGGGCGTAGTCGCGGCTTGGGCGGGTCTGGAAGCGGTGCTTGCGGTAGTCGGTGCTCACAACGGTCCTTTCAGGAAGAAATCTTCGACGGCGGCCGCGGTGACCTCGCCTACGCCGCTGCGCTCGGGTTTCAACCCGTGGTCGGCCTTCTCGATTTCGATGATCTCAACCGGGCCGGTGAACAGTGTTGCGGCCGAAGCGATCTCGGCTGAGGTGGCAAACGAATCGCTCCGCCCGTGGATGATGAGCGTCGGCACGGTGATGTCAGGGAAGTGTTCAGTGCGCAACTTCTCCGGCTTTCCCGGCGGATGCAGCGGGTACGAGGTGAGCAGCAGTCCGTCGATCGAAGGGTCGGCGACGACCATCGAGGCTTGCCGCCCGCCGTACGACTGCCCGCCGACGATCAGCGGCCCGGCTGGCGCCAGCGGCCGAATCGCGGCCACCGCGGCGCGGATCCCGTCCCGATCGGCGGACGCCTTCGACGGTGACGGCGGACCCTTGGGGCGCTGCTGGCGGTAGGGCAGGTCGATCCGGGCGACGGTGAAACCCCGCTCGGTCAGCGCGGCCGAGATCGCCCGCAAAAGTGCGGAGTTTCGGTCGCTACCAGCGCCGTGGGCCAGAATCACTAAACCGCGCGACGGACCCTCTCCCGGCCGGTCGAGCTCTGCCACGACGCCGTCGGCTCCAACAGATTCGCTGCGAGTTGCGGCGGGCGACGTCGGGTCGTGATGCATGATGATTACGAGCGTAACGGTGGGCCTTCTGTTGCGGGCGGCCGCAGCGCAGAGCGAACGGGCGTTCGGGCCGCGGTGGTCCGCGTCGCTGACGTCGGCGTCAACCCGGCGACGTCACCTGCACGGGTGATTCGTGCAATCGGAGCAGCGGCGAATCGCTCCGACCGGTCGATTCGTGAGAAACTGAAAGTTGACCTGTGCCGGATTCCGGCATATCCGGTATATCGCGGCCTGCCGCGGCCCGCCAAGGAGCAGTAGAGATTTCCACCTTCGCAGACAAGACGTTCACCGATCCTGCCCGGATCCGGAACTTCTGCATCATCGCCCACATCGATCACGGCAAGTCGACGCTGGCCGACCGGATGCTGCAGATCACGGGCGTCGTCGCCGACCGCGATATGCGCGCCCAGTACCTCGATCGCATGGACATCGAACGGGAGCGGGGCATCACGATCAAGGCGCAGAACGTGCGGCTGCCGTGGAAGATGGCCGACGACGACGGCGTCGAGCAGGAATACGTCATCCACCTGATCGATACGCCCGGCCACGTCGACTTCACCTACGAGGTCTCGCGCGCCCTCGAAGCGTGCGAAGGTGCAATCCTGTTGGTCGACGCCGCGCAGGGCATTGAAGCCCAGACCCTGGCCAACCTGTATCTGGCCATGGACAACGATCTCACGATCATCCCGGTGCTCAACAAGATCGACCTGCCCGCCGCCGACCCGGACCGCTACGCCGCCGAGATCGCGCACATCATCGGCTGCGAAGCCGACGATGTGCTGCGCGTCTCGGGCAAGACCGGCGAGGGCGTGCCCGCGCTGCTCGACGAGGCCATCCGCCAGATCCCGGCCCCGGTCGGCGACTCCGACGCCCCGGCCCGGGCGATGATCTTCGACTCGGTCTACGACACATACCGCGGCGTGGTCACCTACGTCCGCGTCGTCGACGGCAAGATCACCCCGCGCGAGAAGATCCAGATGATGTCCACCGGCACGACGCACGAGTTGCTGGAGGTTGGCATCGTCTCGCCGGATCCCAAACCCAGCGCCGGACTGGGCGTCGGTGAGGTCGGCTATCTGATTACCGGGGTGAAGGACGTTCGCCTGTCGAAGGTCGGCGACACCGTGACCTCGCTGCGCAACGGTGCCACCGAGCCACTCACCGGATACCGGGAACCGCGGCCGATGGTCTATTCCGGCCTGTACCCGGTTGACGGCTCGGACTATCCGGTGCTCCGGGAGGCCTTGGAGAAGCTGCAACTGAACGATGCCGCGCTCACTTTTGAGCCCGAGACCTCGGTGGCCTTGGGCTTCGGCTTCCGCTGCGGCTTCTTAGGCCTGCTGCACATGGAGATCACGCGCGAGCGCCTGGAGCGTGAGTTCGGGTTGGACCTGATCTCCACCGCGCCCAACGTCGTCTATCGCGTCGTGATGGATGACGGCACCGAGCACATCGTCACCAACCCGTCGGATTGGCCGGAAGGCAAGACGCGCAGCATCTTTGAGCCGATCGTCAAGACGACGATCATCGCGCCCAGCGAGTTCATCGGCTCGATCATGGAACTGTGCCAGACCCGCCGTGGGGAACTCGGCGGCATGGACTACCTGTCTGAGACGCGCGTGGAGATGCGCTACACGCTGCCGATGGCCGAGATCATTTTCGACTTCTTCGACGCACTGAAATCGCGGACCCGCGGCTACGCCTCGCTCGACTATGAGGAGGCCGGCGAGCAAGAAGCCGATCTGGTGAAGGTCGACATCCTGCTGCAAGGTGAGGCCGTCGACGCGTTCAGCGCCATCGTGCACAAGGATGCCGCCTACGCCTACGGCAACAGGATGGCCCTCAAACTCAAAGAGCTGATCCCGCGCCAGCAGTTCGAGGTGCCCATTCAGGCTGCGATCGGCTCGAAAGTGATCGCCCGCGAGAACATTCGGGCGATCCGCAAAGACGTGCTCGCCAAGTGCTACGGCGGTGACATCAGCCGTAAGCGCAAACTGCTGGAGAAGCAGAAGGAGGGCAAGAAGCGGATGAAGACGATCGGCCGCGTCGAGGTCCCGCAGGAAGCCTTCGTGGCGGCGCTCAGCAGCGAAGCCGCCGGCGATAAGCCCAAGGGCAAGTAGCCGCGCGCCGCCAGCGGCGCGCCGATCGGCCTCTGTGCGACTCCGGCCAACAGAGTCGGTACGTGCCACCACTTGCGCAATAGGGCGGAACGGAAAGCGTTGGCCTGACCGAGTCGTGGCACAGTGGAGGCATGGTGGCTGACTCTGTGAACCCGGTGCTGGCCGACTCGGGATTGCCGTACGACCTCCCGGACTTCGCGGCGATCAGCGACGACGATTTTCTCCCCGCGTACGACGTGGCCCTTGCCGCGCACCTCGCTGAGGTGGAGGCAATCGCCAACAGCCCCGAGTCGCCGACCTTTGCCAATACCGTTGCCGCGCTGGACAGTTCGGGGCGGCTGCTGGCGCGCGCCAACGGGATCTTCTACAACCTCGAAGGCGCCGACACTAATCCGGAGCGCGCTCAGATCGCCCAGGAACTCGCCGTCCGGCTCACCGCGCACGCCAATGCCATCGCGATGCACCCGCGGCTGTTCGCGCGGATCGCCGCGGTCTATGGCGCTCGTGGACCCTTCGACAGGGCTCGGGGGGCGGGGGAGGCGCAGCGTCGGCTCACCGAGCGGAAGTATCGCGACGCGGTGCGCGCCGGTGCCGGGCTCGACGCGGCCGGACAGGCCGAGATGCGGGAGATCTCCGGCCGCCTGGCCACGCTTACCACCGAGTTCTCTCAGTACCTGCTTGACGACACCAACGATTCGGCCGTTTGGTTCACTGATGTCGCCGATCTCGACGGTCTATCGGTTGGCGAGATCGCCGCCGCGCAGCGGCTCGCCCACGAGCGCGGCGGCGACGGCTACCTCGTCGCGCTCGACTTGCCGACGAGCCAATCGGCGGTGGCGAAGCTGACCGATCCTGCTGGGCGGCAACGGGTATTCCAAGCCTCTATCGATCGCTGCGCGCGGGGCAACGCCCACGACACGCGCGCGATCATCACCGAGATTGTGGCGCTGCGCGCCCGCCGAGCAGAGCTCCTCGGGTACGCGAACCACGCCGAATACGTGATCGCCGAGGAGACCGCACCGGACCCGGACGCCGTCGCCAGGCTCCTTCGCGACCTCGCCGTCGCCGCCAGCGCCGCAGCCAGCGCCGAACTCGATCGGCTGACCGAGGTCTACGGTGGACCGCTGCGGCCATCGGACGTCACCTTCGCGCTGGCGCAAGAGCAGCGGGCGCGGGCGAACGACGCCGATTCGGCGGGACCGGGGATCGACGATTTCGAACAGTACTGCGAGCTTGACGCCGTGCTGACCGACGGCGTCTTTGCCGCGGCGGGGGAACTGTACGGACTTAACTTCATCGAGCGCCCCGATCTGCACGGCTATCACCAGGACGTGCGGGTCTGGGAGGTGGTTTCGACACGCCGACTCACCCCGTTCGTCGACGGCTCAACCAGCGAAGGAGCCTCCTCGGTGGGTGAGGCCACGTCGATCGGGTTGTTCCTGGGCGACTTCTATGCGCGCCCATCCAAGCGGGGCGGGGCGTGGATGAACACCATCGTCGACCAGTCGGCGCAGCTCGGCACCCGGCCGGTGGTGGTCAACGTCCTGAACCTGACTAAGCCGGAACCGGGGGAGCCGTGCCTGCTGTCGCGCGATCAGCTGGCGACGCTCTTCCACGAGTTCGGCCACGCCATCCACGGGCTGCTCTCGTCGGTCGAGTACGTCTCCCAGTCGGGGACCTCGGTGCCGCGCGACTTCGTCGAGTTCCCGTCCCAGGTCAACGAGATGTGGGCGCTGCACCCCGCCGTCGTCGGCCGGTACGCCCGGCATTGGCGGACCGGGGAGCCGGTATCCGCCGACCTGCTGGCGGCGGTGCGCTCGGCTGGCGACGTCGAATCAGCGCACTCGACCTTCGAGTACCTCGCGGCGGCGGCGCTCGACCTGGCCTGGCACCGCCTGCCTGCCGGGCAGATCCCCGACGACGTCCTGGCCTTCGAAGAGCAGGCGCTGGCCGCGGCGGGGCTGGCGTCGTCGTTGATCCCGCCCCGCTACCGGAGCACCTACTTCAATCACATCTTCGGCGGCGGCTACTCGTCGGCGTACTACAGCTACATCTGGTCGGAAATCCTCGACGCCGAGACCGAGCAGTGGTTCTTGGCCGGGGGCGGTCTGCAACGGACCCTCGGGCAGGCTTTCGCCGAGGCGGTGCTCTCTCGCGGCGACAGCGTGGACCCGGTGGCCGCCCACGCCCGGATGCTCGGACGGTCGGCGCGGATCGCGCCGCTGCTGCGCCGCCGCGGATTAATCGCTGTGGACTGATCGCCGCCACGGAGGCGAATCCGCCGAGCGGGTAGCCTGGTTTAAGTCAGCGTGAGATTAACAGCGCAGAAAGCGAGGCGACGAGGGATGACTGCCTTCCTGACGTGGTGGGACGGCATCGAAGAGTGGCTGACCGGGCTGCCTTTCATTCCGCAGTTGCTGGTGACCGTCGCGGTGCTTCTCCCGCTCGCCGCCGCCCTCGCCTGGGTGGTGAACTACCTGGTCGTGTTGGTGTTTTCGCTGTTCGATCGCCGGGATGCCTCCGACGATCACGGAGTAGGGGTGTAGGCGATGTTCCGTTCGAAGGTCACGTGGGCGCTCGCCGCGTTGCTAATTCTGGTTCTGATCGCCTGGCTGATCACGCGCTAGCACAGTACGGACAGGGTCAGCAGCCCCATGCCGATGCGCCTCGCGCGCACGTTGAGCCACCCGGAACGGGTTGCTAGCTTTCTTCCGTGCCCACCAACCACAGTCCCCGCGCGGGGCGGAATGCCGACCTGCGCTCGGTGTCGTCCATCGTCGTTGCGCTCGCGTTGACCGTGCTGCTCGCGGCGTGCGGTGCCGGATCCACCGATACCCCCGGCGGTGTCGATATCTCCACGGGCAGCAGGCACCTCAATCTTATCGCCTACGCCGTCCCCAAGACGGGCTTCGACCGGGTGATTCCCGCCTTCCGGGCAACTCCGGAAGGCGGCGACATCGGGTTCTCGCAGTCGTACGGTGCCTCCGGCGACCAGTCGCGCAAGGTGGCCCGCGGACTACCTGCCGACGTGGTCAACTTCTCGGTCGCCCCGGACGTTACGCGCCTGGTGAAGGCCGGTTTGGTGGACGCGGACTGGGAATCGCAGGCGCCAAACAACTCGGTGCCGTTCGGCAGTGTCGTCGCCCTCGTCGTGCGCGAGGGCAATCCCAAGAACATTCGCGACTGGGCCGATCTGCTGCGGCCCGGGATCACCGTGGTGACACCCAATCCGGGCAGCTCCGGCTCGGCGAAGTGGAATCTGCTCGCCCCGTATGCGGCGGCCAGCGACGGCGGAAAGAACCCGCAGGCCGGCCTGGACTACGTGCGGCAGCTGGTACGCGATCACGTCCGAGTACTGCCCAAGTCGGGCCGGGAGGCGACGACGGCGTTCGAGCAGGGGCAAGGGGACGTGCTGATCAGCTACGAGAACGAAGCGATCATGCTCGCGCGGCACAACGCGCAGGCACGGCCGGACCAACGCGTCAGCTACGTGATCCCACCGCAAACATTCCGGATCGAGAACCCGGTCGCGGTGGTCAACACCTCCGATGATCGAGCCGCAGCGTGGCTTTTTGTGAACTATCTGTTCACCCCGCCGGCCCAGCGACTGTGGGCGCAAGCCGGTTTCCGGCCCGTCGACCCGGCCGTCATCACCGAAACCGCCGGGGCGTTTCCCGGACAGATCGACCACCTGTGGACCGTCGACGACCTCGGCGGCTGGAAGGTGATCGACAAGGAGCTGTTCGGTGCCGACGGCGCCATCAGCACGATATACGACGAGGAGGCTGGCCAGTGACCGCTCCGCAGACGCAGGGCACATCGCCCGCCGTCGCGATGCCCGGCGAATCAGAAATCCCCGCCGCCATCACCCGCCGCTGGCGCACGGACAATCCGCTGACGCTCGGTGTGGCGGCGCTGTGGCTCACGGTGATCGTGCTGCTGCCCCTGGCGGCGATCACCACCGGTGCTTTCGACGACGGCTGGAGCGGCTTCTGGGAGGCGATCAGCGCGCCGGCCGCCGTCGACACGCTCCGCATCACGGTGCTGATGTCGGTGGTCGTCGCCCTGATCAACGTCGTCTTCGGCACGATCATCGCATGGGTCCTGGTGCGCGACGATTTCCCAGGCAAGGGCTTTGTCAACGCGATCATCGACTTGCCGTTCGCGCTGCCGACCATCGTCGCCTCGCTGGTGCTGCTGTCGCTGTACGGGCCGAACAGTCCGATCAACGTCCATCTGGCGGCGACCGAGCCCGGCGTGATTCTCGCGCTGACCTTCGTCACGCTCCCGTTCGTGGTGCGCCAGGTGCAGCCGGTGCTGCTGGAACTCGATCGTGATGTCGAAGAAGCCGCTGCGGTGCTCGGTGCGGGCAATGCCATGATCTTTCGCCGGATCGTGTTTCCCGCGCTGATCCCGTCCATTCTGACCGGCATGGGACTGGCCTTCACTCGCGCTATCGGCGAATTCGGCTCGGTGGTGCTGATCGGCGGCAATATCCCAGGTAAGACCCAAGTGGCCTCGCAGTACATCCAGCAGCAGATCGAGGTGGACCAGCCGGTCGCGGCCTCGGCCGTCTCGGTGGTGCTTCTGCTGATCGCCTTCGCCGTCCTGCTGCTGCTCCGCGTGGCCGGGCGTTCGCAGCAACGTCGTGAGGAGGCCTGAGGACATGATTCTTTCGCGCTGGAGTCGCTACGGTCTGCGCACCGTCGCACTCGTGTACCTGTTTATCCTGCTGGTGGTGCCAGTCGGTTTGATCTTCTGGCGCTCGCTGGAGCCGGGGCTTGGACAGTTCTGGGAGTGGATCACCACTCCGGCTGCCATTGCGGCCCTTCAGCTTTCGCTGATCATCGTCGCGATCGTGGTGCCGCTGAACGTGGTCTTCGGCGTGCTGACCGCGCTGGCACTGGCCCGCGGACGATTCCGTGGCAAGGGCCTCATGCAGGCCGTCGTGGACCTGCCCTTCGCCGTATCGCCGGTGGTGGCCGGTGTCGCGCTGATCGCCCTGTGGGGCAGCCACGGCTGGTTCGGGGGCATCGAGTCGCTCGGCTTCCGGGTGATCTTCGGGGTGCCGGGCATGGTGCTGGCGACGATCTTCGTCACGCTCCCGTTCGTGGTGCGTGAGGTGGAACCGGTGCTCCACGAGATCGGCACCGAGCAGGAAGAGGCGGCTGCGACGCTGGGCGCCAACGCCGCACAGACGTTCTGGCGGATCACGCTGCCGGCCATTCGGTGGGGTCTGACGTACGGCGTCGTGCTGACCATCGCGCGGTCGCTCGGCGAGTACGGTGCGGTGACCATGGTGTCATCGAATATGCCGGGGGTCTCGCAGACGCTGACGCTTCTGGTGCACTCGCGGTACACCGACGACTACAACGAGTACGGCGCATACGCGGCGGCGACCTTGCTCATGTTGGTCGCCATCGGTGCGCTTGCCGTGATGACGCTGATCGAACGACGATCCCGCGGTCAGGTCGTCGACGCCGGAGCCGTGCTCGCGCCGGAATCAACAGTGGACGCCACCGCGTCTGGCTACCGCATTGCCGACGACCATCAGGTCGCCGAACCCGCCCTGCACAATCCCACACGCGAGGAGAAGTAGCGTGTCCATTTCAGTCATCGGTGCCAATAAGCACTACGGCGATTTCGCTGCGCTCGACGACGTCTCGATCGACATCCCGGCCGGGTCGCTGACCTCGTTGCTCGGGCCGTCGGGGTCGGGCAAATCGACGCTGCTGCGCGCTATCGCGGGTCTGGACAGCCTCGACAGCGGCGTCATCGAGATCAACGGGCGCGATGTCTCGCAGGCCTCACCGCAGCAGCGCGATATTGGCTTCGTGTTCCAGCATTACGCCGCGTTCAAACATCTGACCGTGCGCGACAACATCGCCTTCGGTCTGCAGATCCGCAAACGACCCAAAGCGGAGATCAAGAAGAAGGTCGACGAGCTGCTGGAGGTGGTCGGTCTGGAGTTTGTGCAGAAGCGCTATCCGTCGCAGCTGTCCGGCGGCCAGCGGCAGCGGATGGCGCTGGCCCGCGCGCTCGCCGTCGACCCGCAAGTGCTGCTGCTCGACGAACCGTTCGGCGCCCTGGACGCCAAGGTGCGCGACGATCTGCGACGGTGGCTGCGGCAGTTGCACGAGGAGGTCCACGTGACCACCGTGCTGGTGACGCATGATCAGCAGGAGGCGCTAGACGTCAGTGACCGCATCGCGATCTTGAACAAGGGCCGCATCGAGCAGGTCGGTACGCCCGATGATCTGTACGACCGCCCGGACAATGTCTTCGTCGCCTCGTTCCTCGGTTCGGTGTCGCGGCTCAACGGACAACTGGTCCGGCCGCACGACATCCGGATCGGCCGTACCGCCGAGATGACGTTCCCGTCCACCGACGTCTCGCTGGACACCGGGGTGATCCGGGCGACGGTGAACCGGGTGGTGAACCTGGGCTTTGAGACCCGCGTAGAACTGACGGCCGCCACCACCGGCGAGGAGTTCATTGCGCAGATCACCCGCGGTGATCAGAATGCGCTGGAATTGGCGGCGGGCCAGACGGTCTACGCCCGCGCCACGGCGGTCCCGCAGCTGGCTTCGGAGTAGCGACCCGGCGTCCGTCTATCGCAGCTTGGCGACCGTTCATCGCAGCGACGTCGAGGGGTTTTGGCACGCTGTGTCACGCGGGTACTGTGAGCGTCAGCACTATCGGCGACGACACACGAGGACTCCGCGATGACGCAGCTCACCCGCTCCGGGCTCGATACCCCGCTCACCCCGCTCCGCTTTCTGGCGCGCGCCGCGCAGGTGCACCCGGACAAGCTCGCGGTGATCGACGGGGGTCGGCGCCTCAACTATCGGGAACTCGCTGCCGACGTGGTGAGTCTGGCCAGCGCGCTGGCGGCCTCGGGGGTCAAGCCAGGGGAGAAGGTGGCGTACCTCGCCACCAACTCGCTGGAAATGCTGACCGCGCATTTCGCCGTACCGCTGGCCGGGGGCGTGCTGGTGGCGATCAACACTCGGTTGGCCCCCGCCGAGGTGCAATACATCTGTGATCACTCCACGTCGGTGCTGCTGGTCGGCGACGGTCCGCTGCTCGATGGCGTCGCCGACATCGAGTTGGCCACCGTGCGCGAGCGCGTCGAGGCGCCGAGCCAGGATGGCGAGTACGCGCAGATCGCCCTGCGGTACGACGAGTTCCTCGGGCGCGGCGATAGCGACGCGGAGTTCTCGTGGGAAGTCGACGATGAGAACGCGCTGATTTCGATCAACTACACCTCCGGCACCACCGGGAACCCGAAGGGCGTCATGTACACCCACCGGGGGGCGTACCTGTCGTCGCTGGGAAACCTGGTGACCCAAGGGTTCACGATCGACACCAACTACCTGTGGACGCTGCCGATGTTCCACTGCAACGGATGGTGCGGACCGTGGTCCCTGACGGCGGCCGCCGGCACCCACGTGTGCCTGCGGGCGGTGCGCGGTGACGATATGTGGCGCCTGATCGACACCGAGAACATCAACCGGATGTCCGGCGCACCCACTGTGCTCACCACCCTGGCCACCGCGCCCGAAGCACACCCGATGGCGCGACCGATGGCGATCACCACCGCTGGCGCGCCGCCGAGCCCGACCGTCATCAAAGCCATCCGGCACCTGGGCATCGAGATCACCCACGTCTACGGACTCACCGAGACCTACGGGCCGTACGCCGTCTGCGAGCCCGATCCGTCGTGGTCGTCGCTGTCGGGGGAGGAGCTCGCCGTGCGGATGGCGCGCCAGGGCGTCGGCATGCTCACTGCTGAGCGCCTGCGCGTGGTGCTGCCGGATCTGGTCGACGGGCAACTGGCCGATGTTCCGTCCGACGGCGTGACGATGGGCGAGATCGTGATGACCGGCAACGTCGTCATGAAGGGCTACCTCGACGATCCCGAGCGCACCGACGAAGCCTTCGCTGGCGGCTGGTTCCACTCCGGCGACCTAGGTGTGATGCACCCGGACGGCTACGTGCAGCTCTTGGACCGGGCGAAAGATGTGGTGATCTCCGGTGGCGAGAACATCTCCACCATCGAGGTCGAGCAGGCCGTGGTCAGCCACCCGGCGATCGTCGACGTCGCCGTCATCGGAGTTCCCGATGACAAGTGGGGTGAGCGTCCGAAGGCGATCGTGGTGCTCGCCGACGGGCAGACCGCCACCGAGGCCGAGGTCATTGCGCACGTGAAGTCGAAGATCGCCTCGTACAAAGCGCCGCGCGAGGTGGAATTCGTCGCCGAACTTCCCAAGACCTCCACCGGCAAGATTCGCAAGAACGAACTCCGCGACGCCGCCTGGGGCGAGCGCCGCACCCGCATCCAAGGCTGAGCAGGCACCCCGGCAGCGTGTGCGGCGCCCTACGCTGGTTCGCACGGCCTTCGCCAGTTCAGGCGGCCTCCCCGAAGGCCGCCTGAACCGCGGTTGGCCGCATGAACCGGGAAGCGGCGCGGTGACGGTCAGGCGCGCGCGGTCTCCCGGCGCAGCGCGTCGACCAGGATGGCGCAGAAGGACGTGAGGTCGTCGGGTTTCCGGCTGGAGATCAGGGTGTTGGGCCCGTTGCGGCAGACCACGACCTCCTCGTCGACCCACTTCGCTCCGGCGTTGCGCAGGTCGGTCGCCAGACTGGGCCACGACGTGATGTCGCGATCGCCCACCACTCCGGCGTCGATCAATGTCCAAGCCCCATGGCAGATCACCGCGACCGGCAGGCCTCGTTCGAAGAAGTCGCGCACGAGGGCGAGCGCGCCCGGCTGGATGCGTAGATAGTCGGGGTTGGCAACGCCGCCAGGCAGCACCAGGGCACTGAACTCGGTGGTGTCGACGTCGTCGACAGACTGATCGACGGGGAAGGTGTCGGCGCGGTCGAGGCCGTTGAAGGCCTGGATCTCGCCGAGCTGCGTGGAGATCAGGCGCGGCCGAGCGCCAGCGTCGACGACGGCGTGCCACGGCGTGACCAACTCAACTTGTTCGACGCCTTCGGGCGCGACGAGGAAGGCGACGATGGGACTGTTGGCCACCGGAGCGGACGGGTCCGGCGGCCGGGCGGAATCGGTTGTGCGCTGCGTGTCATCAGGCTCCAGCATGGCGGGCTCCTTCGGTCTCGGTGTGCGCTCCTTCGGTGGCGAGTTGCCCGCCCGAGTCCTCCAGATGTGCACGGACCATCCAATGGAATTGTTCGAGGTCATGCGTGTGGCCGATCAACAGGTCCTGGGTCACCGCGTCCAGCGCGCCGGTGCTTTCGATGGCCTGCCGGTAGCTGTCGAGCAGACCGCGGTAGACCAGATCCAGCGCCCCGAGGTGGGCTATCGCATCGGCGCGCCGCAGAGAATAGTCATCCCAGCTGCGCTGATCGACGATCGCTCCCGGAGTCCCCAGTGGCACCCCGCCGAGGGCAGCCATGCGTTCTGCGGTTTCGTCGGCCATCGTCCGCGCCGCAGCCACCTGCGGATCGAGCATGGTGTGCACGGCGATGAAGTGCGGACCGACCACATTCCAATGGATGTGTTTGAGGGTCAGCCCGAGGTCGCCCAGCGCATTGAGGCGGTCCTGCAGGACCGCGACTACCGCGTTCGCGTCGCGCGGTGCGACGCCGGGCAGGGTGAAGTCGACCGGATCGGGATACTGCTGGGTCAGAGTCATCGTGGTCCTCCTGATAGTGCGGATGGAAGTGTGCCAGCCCGGACGCGGCGACGAACCCGCTCGAATCCGCCGCCGCGATGAGCCCGGCGAGTGGCCGGACGAGCGAGGGCTAGCTGGACTCGCGGAGTCGGGCCTCGGTGCGGGCCTTCTCGGCCTCGGCCTCGTGCTTGGCCGTCTCGCGGTGGGCCGCGGCGGTCTTCTGCTCTTCGCGGCCCTCCTCAATGACATCGTCGTTGCCGACGGCCACGCCGGCCATCTCCTTGGCCTTTCCCTTGATGCCGTCGACGGCACCCTTGATTCCGGCCTTGGCGTCGGAGCTGTCCATATCGAATCTCCCTACGTGTCGGGTCCGAGTGGTCGGCTGACCTCTCGGTGGCTGATTACCCGAGCCTGCTGCGGCCCAAACGTGGGCGGACGGGGTTGGGTTGGTGTCCCGATGGGTATTCAGTCACTGGACACCGCAAACGCAGTGGAAAGGACGACGATGCACATCACCACGCCGTATGGAACCGGCCCCGACACTTTGCCGAACCCGGAACGACCGATCCCGGTCCCGCCCGAACCGGAGCCGATGCCACCGATGCCGCCACCGAGCGTGCCCCACCCGCCGGACCCGATGCCGCCACCGCCCGGGGATCCCGGCATCGATCCGCGCCCGCGGCCCGACCTAGTCTGACCACGACGACTAGTTCGACCACTCCGACCACTCCGACCACGAGGCAACGACCGCATGCGGTCTAGGTGGCACAGCGCAGGTGGCAGAGCGGGCCTGCGCTCGCGGGCGTCGCTGGCGGACGTGTCGTCAGGAGCCGCGCGTGATGGCGGTGAGTGCGGCGGGTGCGCTGGCGCGGTAGAGGTGGACGATCGCGTCGATAAGGGCGGGATGGTCGGCGATCGGGCCGGCCACGATCGAACCGGGCGCGATCGCGTCGAGCTGGCGCTCTACCCGCTC
>NZ_JBAQWU010000498.1:0-5597 GCF_049299075.1 Gordonia sp. (in: high G+C Gram-positive bacteria) | reverse complement strand
ACTGGACACCGTCGCCGCCGTGGTCAACGACGCCCTGATCGAGGTGGGAGTGCGATGAACGGGCAGATCATCGTGGTGACCGGGACATCGACCGACGTCGGCAAGACAGTGGCGGTGGCGGCGCTGGCCGCCGCGGCTCGCGCCGACGGACAACGAGTGGCCGTGGTGAAGCCCGCGCAGACGGGAATCGCCCCGTCGGCGCCCGGCGATCTCGCCGACGTCGTCCGGCTGGTCGGTGACCTGCCCACCGCGGAGCTGGCCCGCTACCCCGAACCACTGGCGCCCGAGACTGCCGCGCGGCGCGCCGGCCTGCCTTTTCTGCGCATCGACGAGGTCTGCGAGACCGTGCGTCTCCTGCAATCCGAGGTGGACCTGGTGTTGGTGGAGGGCGCGGGCGGGGTGCTGGTACGTCTGGCACCAGATTTGACCCTGATCGATCTGGCCCGGGCCCTGGATGCGCCCGTGGTGGTGGTCGTCGACCCCGGACTGGGGGCCCTCAACCACACCGAGCTCACCGTCGACGCCCTGCGCGCGGCTGGCTGCGAGCCCGCCGGGCTGATCATCGGCAGTTGGCCCGAGCGCCCCGATCTGGCGATGACCTGCAACCTTGACGATTTGCCGCGGCTCACCGGCCTCGACGTGCTCGGCACTGTGCCCGCCGGCGCCGGCGCGCTCCCCAGAGAAGACTTCCAGGCGACCGCGCCGACCTGGTTCACAAACCCCATTCCCGCTAAGGAGACCCCGTGACCACCACCGAAGCCACTCCGACGTCGTCGTCGGACACCGCCGACATCCTCGCCATCGCCCGCCAGCAGGTCCTCGACTTGGGCGAGGGCCTGGGCTATGAGCAGATCCTGCAGGTACTGCAGTTGCCGGACGAGCGACTGCCCGAACTGCTGGAACTGGCGCACGACGTTCGCATGCAGTGGTGCGGACCCGAGGTGGAGGTCGAGGGCATCATCTCGCTCAAGACCGGCGGCTGCCCGGAGGACTGTCACTTCTGTAGCCAGTCCGGACTGTTCGCCTCGCCGGTACGCAGTGCCTGGATCGACATCCCCGCGCTCGTGGAGGCAGCCAAGCAGACCGCGAAGAGCGGTGCCACCGAGTTTTGCATTGTCGCCGCCGTCCGCGGTCCAGACAAGCGGTTGATGGCGCAGGTCGCCGCTGGCATCGAGGCTATCCGCAGCGAAGTGGACATCCAGATCGCCTGCAGCCTCGGCATGCTGACTCAGGAGCAGGTCAACGAACTGAGCGCGATGGGCGTGCACCGCTACAACCACAACCTGGAGACCGCGCGGAGCCACTTCCCGAACGTGGTTACCACGCACACCTACGACGAGCGCTGGGGCACCCTGACCATGGTGCGCGAGGCCGGTATGGAGGTCTGCTGCGGCGGCATCCTCGGGATGGGTGAGACCGTCGAGCAGCGCGCGGAGTTCGCCGCCGAGCTGGCCGCGTTGAACCCGGACGAAGTACCGCTGAACTTCCTCAACCCGCGCCCGGGTACCCCGTTCGGCGACCTCGACGTCCTGCCCGCATCCGAGGCGCTCAAGTCCGTCGCCGCCTTCCGGCTGGCGTTGCCGCGCACCATCCTGCGCTTCGCCGGTGGCCGCGAGATCACCCTGGGTGATCTGGGCGCTAAGCAGGGCATCTTGGGTGGCATCAACGCGGTGATCGTCGGAAACTACCTGACCACCCTGGGCCGGCCAGCCGAATCGGACCTCGATCTTCTCGAAGACCTGCAGATGCCGATCAAAGCCCTCAACGACACCTTGTGAGCACGGGCTAAGGGTGTGGTTTCGACACAGACCTCGTTCCTCGGCCTGGCTCAACCAGCGAAGCGGGGGATGCTCTGCTCGACCGGTGAGCGACGTAGGACTCGAAACCAGTCCCGGTAGCCTGGGCGCAATGAAGGAGAATTCATGAGCACCGCCGGTCCGCTCACCGAACCGCTGCGCTACGGCGTCTACACCGGACTGGCACTGGAGATGCAGTCGCCGGAGGCAGTTCCGGCCGCGGCCAAGCTCGGTCTGGAGCCGCCCCGCTACTGCGGCCAGTGCGGGCGTCGCATGGTGGTCCAGGTTCGGCCCGACGGCTGGGATGCGCGCTGCTCGCGGCACGGCACCGTCGATTCGGTGGAACTGTGGCATCGGTGACACCGCGGCAACGCCGCCGCGCGATCGTCGCATTGCTGGCCATGGTCGCCCTTGGCGCGGCGCTGGGTGCGTTGTGGGCCTTCACCACACCGACCGCACAGATCACCATTACCGCTGATGGCGATGTGCTGGCGTCACCGGCCGAGATGGCCCACCTCTTCAGCGGCGCCGCCTACTTCGCGCTCCTGGGGTTCGCGCTGGGTATCGGGTGTGCCGTCGTCGTCTGGTTCGCGGCCGCGCAGTTGCGCAACTGGGCGGGCTTGGTGGTCGCGGTGGGAACAGCTCTCGTATCCGGACTGATCGGCATGCAGGTGGCGATGGCGATCGCCTCGTCGCGTTATCCCGAACTCGACGTCACCGTGGCCGGCGGTCAGCGGCTGGTTCAGAACCTATGGTTCGAGCACGCGACTTTGGGCGGCGTCACGGCGCCGTGGCTGCTGCTGATCTGCGCGCCGGGGCTGGCCGCGCTCACGTATCTGATCTGCGCGATCGTCGGGGGAGACGAGGCATTTGTGACTGACGATGATAGGTCGGCGGCTGTGGTTACGGTGGCGGCCGGAGCGTAGCGAACTCGTCGGTGATCACCAGCGCATCGTCGGCGAAGGTGTACAGCGCCGGCGGTCGACCGCCGCTGCGGCCGGTGCGCCCGACAGTGCCCGTCGATACAACCACGCCGCGGCGGGACAGCACGCGCAGCAGATTCGTCGCATCCACGTGATAGCCGAGCGCGGCGCCGTACACCTCGGACAACTCCGACATGGCGAAGCGTTCCGGGGCCAGCGCAAAGGCGAGATTCGTGTACGAGAGTTTGGCGGCGAGCCGGCCGCGAGCGAGTTCGACGACGGCGGCGTGGTCGACGGCGAGCGGCGGTAGGTCGTCGACGTCGAACCAGGCGGCCGCAGCGCTCGGATCGGCAGGCACATCGCGGCGGACCAGACCGAGATAGGTCGAGGCGATGGTCCGCACGTCGGGGATCCGGTCGGGATCAGAGAGGACGGCGAGCTGTTCGAGGTGCGCGATCCGGGTGAGACCGGACTGATTGCCGAGGTGTCGTCGTGCGGCGGCGGCCAGGGCTTCGCGGGCGTGCACGTCGCCGCCGGGGAGCGACTGAACTGGTGGCTGGTCGCCGGTCGGGTCGTCGCTGTTCTGCAGCAGAACGTGCAGGCTGGCGCGGCCGTCGGCGGTCTCGCGGACCTGGAAGACCGCGCTGCGTACTTCGACGGGGATAGGGGTCGCCATGGGGGGAGTGTATGCGCTCTGTCCGGTGTTACGATGAGTGAGAATAGTTTTCGATCACCGGTCGAAAACCCGTGCCGGAGCCAGCCCGCCCCGGCGCCCCTGAGATGGGAGAGTGCCGTGACGACAGTGGACAACCCGCGTGAGATCACCCGGACCGAGACCGACCTGGGTATGCCCGATCCGCGGGTGTCGATTCCGGCCGCATACGGCGGGGTGGCGGCCGACGCGGCGTGGGCCGCGGAGATCAAGCGGTTGGCCAAGGCTCGCAACGCAGTGATCCTGGCGCACAACTACCAGTTGCCGCCGATTCAGGACATCGCCGATTACGTGGGTGATTCGCTGGCGCTGTCGCGGATCGCCGCCGAGGTAGACGCCGACGAGATCATCTTCTGCGGTGTGCACTTCATGGCCGAGACCGCGAAGATCCTCGCGCCGGGCAAGCGGGTGCTGATTCCGGACGAGCGGGCCGGCTGCTCGCTGGCTGACTCGATTACCGCCGACGATCTGCGGGAGTGGAAGGCGGACTATCCGAACGCGATGGTGGTGTCGTATGTGAACACCACGGCCGAGGTGAAGGGCCTGACCGACATCTGCTGCACGTCGTCCAACGCCGTCGACGTCGTCGCGTCGATCGATCCGGACACCGAGGTGCTGTTCCTGCCGGACCAGTTCTTGGGGGCGCACGTCAAGCGCGAGACCGGCCGCGACAACATGCATATTTGGGCCGGAGAGTGCCACGTGCACGCCGGGATCAATGGTGACGAGCTGACCGAGCAGAGCGAGAGCCACCCGGATGCCGATCTGTTCATTCACCCCGAATGCGGGTGCGCCACCTCGGCGCTGTATCTCGCGGGCGAAGGCGCGGTGCCCGCGGACAAGGTGAAGATCCTCTCGACCGGCGGGATGATCGAGGCCGCGCGCGAGACCACGGCTAAGCAGGTGCTGGTGGCCACCGAGGTCGGCATGCTGCACCAATTGCGCAAAGCCGCGCCGGAGGTCGACTTTCAGCCGGTGAATTCGCGGGCCGCCTGCCCGTACATGAAGATGATCACCCCGGCCGCGCTGCTGCGGTGCCTTACCGAGGGTAAGGATGAGGTTTTTGTCGCCGACGACGTCGCCGCGAAAGCGCGCAAGTCTGTCGAGCGGATGATCGTCATCGGCAACCCGGGCAGCGGTGAATAGTCCCAGGATGGGCGGCTTCATCGGGCAGGCAGCGCCGGGCGGCGAACTCAGCTTCGAGGTGACCGAGGAGCTGCTCGCGTTGATCGCCACGGCGCTCGACGAGGATCTGCGCTTCGGCCCGGACGTGACGACGCTGGCGACGGTGCCGGTCGATGCGGTGGCGCACGCGCGGATCGTCAGCAGGCAGCATGGCGTCGTCGCCGGGCTGCCGGTGGTGCGTGCCGTCTTCGATCTGGTGATCGGCTCGGCCAACTACGTCGTCGACGAGGAGATTTCCGACGGCACGACGGTCGAGCCCGGGCAAACGGTGCTGGCGCTGCGGGCGCCAGCCATTTCGCTACTGACCGCCGAGCGTACGGCGCTGAACCTGCTGTGCCATCTGTCCGGTATCGCCACCGCCACCGCTCAATGGGTCGCCGCCGTGGACGGGACGAGCGCGAAGATCCGCGACTCCCGCAAGACGCTGCCGGGGATGCGCTTTCTGCAGAAGTACGCGGTCCGCGCCGGGGGCGGCGTGAACCACCGGATGGGGCTCGGCGATGCGGCGCTAATCAAGGACAATCACGTGGTGGCGGCTGGCGGCGTCGTCGCCGCGCTGGAGGCGGTCCGCGCGGCCGCGCCGGAACTGCCGGTCGAGGTGGAAGTCGATTCGCTCGCGCAACTCGACGAGGTGTTGGCACTGGAGCCGCAGCTGGTGCTGTTGGATAACTTCGAGCCCTGGGAGACCCAGATGGCGGTGCAGCGGCGCGATAAGCGCTCACCGTCGACGAAGCTGGAATCTTCCGGCGGGCTCACCCTGGACGTCGCGATCGACTATGCGCGTACTGGGGTCGATTATCTGGCAGTGGGCGCGCTGACTCACTCGGTCACCGTTCTGGACCTCGGGCTGGACTGGTAGTCGGCGGGGTCGGTCAGCGGTAGTCAATGGCCTCGACCATGTCCTGTCGCCTGCCGCCTGCCGACGATCGAGTCGCGGATGGTCAGGCCCTGGATCTTTTCGGTGCTTTGACCGACACTATG
>NZ_JBAQWU010000497.1:0-8881 GCF_049299075.1 Gordonia sp. (in: high G+C Gram-positive bacteria) | reverse complement strand
ATCCAGAAGCGACCCGGGCGGAAGCGACCCGGGCGATGCCCGGACCAGTTGCAGTGGGCGAGGCCGCAACGTACGCAGATCCCCGCGAGCAGTCGTCTCCCGGCGCGTACTTGGGTCCCGTCGAGTCCGCTGCGCCGCAGCCAACGGGGGCGGGGCGTGCTGGCCGGAAGGCCGGGAGGGCGAAGTCCGGCAAGCGGGTCGCTGTGCCGGTGGTGCTCGCGCTGCTGGTGTTGGGCGGTCTGGGTGCGGTGTCGGCCTATGTGTGGCCCGGTTGGTTGCCGAAGACGTTCTCTCAGGCCGGTCTGGAATCCGGTGTGGAGCGTGTGCTGGCGAGCGAGGGCGGCAAGCAACCGCAGAAGATCACCGATGTGAATTGCCCCGCAGGTGTGAAAGTGCGCAAGGGTGAGGAGTTCACTTGCCAGTTGAAGGTGAATTCCGCGCCCAAGTACGTGACCATCACCGTGCTCGACGCCGACGGTAACTATCTGGTATCCGACCCGTTCGACTGATCAGAACCAGCCGAACGCGGCAGACAGCCGTCCGATGCTGGCTTCGATGCCCAGTTGCTCCACCAGGGCCGCCAGTCCGTCGGCATCATCGGGCGCCGGGGGCAGCAACTGGTCGCCGCGGCTGAATTCGACGGGTGCGTCGGAGCGAACGGTCACTACGGTGCGTGCGGCGCGCAGGTAGTCGGCGGCATCTTCTAGCGCCCCGGTGAGGCGTGGCGAGATTCCCGAATCCGGTTGTGCCGCAGCAGCTTCCAGCGCATCGAGGCTGCCATAGGCGGTGATCAGCTTGGCGGCGGTCTTATCGCCGATACCCTTGACCCCGCGGAGGCCGTCGGAGGGGTCGCCGCGCAGCATAGACATCTCCGCATAGGCGGTGCCCGCGCGGGCTCGCGGAACGGCGTACTTGGCAGCGACCTCCGCCGGGCCCATCAGCTCGGCTTTAGCCAGACCGCGCCCGACGTACAGAACGCGCACACTCACCGGATCATCGGCGACCAACTGCAGCAGATCGCGGTCTCCGGTCACCACGAGCACCTCGTCTGCTGCCTCGTCGACTGCGAGGGTGCCGATTACGTCATCAGCCTCGCAATCGTCCGCGGCGCCGGTCTCGATTCCGGCGCAACGCAGGACGTCGAGGATCATGTCGACCTGCGGGGTGAGGGTGTCGGGGACTTCCTCGGCCGTTCCATCGCCGCCCTCGGCGACGCGGTGGGCCTTGTACTCGGGGATGAGTGCGGTGCGGAAGTCTGGGCGCCAGTTGCGGTCGAGACAGACGACGATCCGGGTCGGCTCGTGCGTGGTGACCAGCGAGGCAATGGTGTCGAGGAAGCCGCGCACCGCGTTCACTGGGCGACCGTCCGGCGCGGTCATCTTCTCCGGTAGCGCGAAGAACGAGCGGAACCACAGGCTGGCACCGTCAAGCAGCATGACCTTTCCCATGCGGTCACTGTGTCATATGTGCCGCGACGTTACCCTGACGGACATGGCTTCTGGTGATGGGACTCGGTTCGGCAGTGACGTCTACGCGCAGCGGTTGCGGCGGGCGGCACAGATCGCCGGCGACCGCAAGATCGCCGCGATGGTCATCGGCGCCGGTCCGGACCTGGAGTATCTGACCGGCGCGGCCGTCGACACCTTTGAGCGACTGACCGCGCTGGTGGTGCAGCCGACGCGGGATTCGTACCTGGTGACGCCCCGCCTGGAGCTGGGCTCGCTGGCCGGTTCGGCGATTGGCGAACTCGAACTGGAAGTCCGCGACTGGGCCGATGGGCAGGACCCGTACGACCTCGCGCTGCGCGGAATCGCGTCGGCTGGTGGACGGCTGGAGCTCGCGGTGGCCGAGGCTCTTCCGGCGCTGCACCTGATTCCGCTCGCCGAGCGGGCCGGTGCGCCGGTGCGGCTGGCGACCCCGATGCTGCGCGAGCTGCGGATGATCAAGGACGAGGCCGAGTTGCAGGCGCTGCGGGACGCGGGTGCGGCGATCGACCGAGTGCATGCCCGGATGGGCGAGTGGCTGCGCCCAGGGCGGACCGAGGCGCAGGTCGCTGCCGACATCAGCGCGGCGATCCTGGAGGAGGGGCATTCGGCGGCAGCGTTCGTCATCGTGGGTTCGGGTCCGAACGGCGCCGATCCGCACCACGAACACTCCGAGCGGGTGATCGGTGTGGACGATATCGTCGTGATCGACATCGGTGGCCCGCTTGGGGTCGGCTACAACTCCGACTGCACCCGGACCTACTGCTTCGATGACCCGTCAGCGGAGATCGCCGCCGCGTACGCGGTTCTCGAGCGCGCGCAGGCCGCGTCGGTGGCGGCGGTCCGTCCGGGCGTGACAGCCGAAAGCATCGATGCCGCCGGGCGGGAGGTGCTCGCCGAGGCGGGGCTGGCCGAGCACTTCATCCACCGCACCGGTCACGGCATCGGCCTGTCGGTGCACGAGGAGCCCTATATCGTCGAGGGCAACGACCTGCTGATCGAGCCTGGTATGGCATTCAGCGTGGAGCCGGGCATCTACTTCCCGGGCCAGTGGGGTGCCCGGATCGAGGACATCGTGATCGTGACCGAGACGGGCGCCGAGTCGGTGAACGCCCGCCCGCACGGGCTCACTCGGCTGGGTTGAGTGCCTCAAACATGGTGGCCGAGCCGAGCGCGCGACGCAGGTCGACTTCGATGACGACGCGCTGTGGGTTTGGCTTCGGTTCCCGGTAGCGCGCGGCGTAACGCCGTTCGGCGTCGCGAACGGCCTCCGGTTCGCGGCGGATGCGGGCCGGGCCTTCCAGCGTCAGCCAGCGTGGGCCGTCGACGTGCGTGAGGGCGGCATAGCCGCCGCGCTCGACGTTGCGAACCTTCTGGCTGCCCTCGAAGGTGATCACCCGGGCCTTACGGGCCTGCTGATCGAAGGTGAAGCCGACGGCGACGACGTGCGGGGTGCCGTCCGCGCGCAGCGTCGCCAGTGACGCGAGGTGGTACTCGGTCAGGAGTTGACGGGCTTCGGGACTGAGGTCGTCGACAGTGCGGGCCATGGGCTGAGGGTATCGGTCCGGTGGGGCAGCCCCCGGGTGGGATACTGCACGCGTGGGAACAATCGTGGTGTTCGGTGGACGCAGTGAAATAGGGGTGGCCACCGCGGTGCGGCTGGCCCGGAATTCGGCGGGAGCGGGTAGCCGGGTGGTCCTCGCTGCTCGCCGCCCTGATGACCTGGGAGCCGAACGGGCCGCGCTACTGGGTGCCGGTGCGGCGGAGGTGGCGACCGTTGGTTTCGACGCGGACGAGGTCGACTCGCACCCGGGCCTCGTCACGTCCATCGTTGAGCAGTACGGGCCGATCGACGTCGCGATCGTGGCATTCGGGATTCTCGGTGACGCGCAGCGCGCCGAGACCGACGTGACGCATGCGTTGCAGATCGCCCATACCGACTACTACGCGCAGATCAGCGTGATCACGCTGCTGGCCAACGCGATGCGCACCGCGCGCACCGGCACGCTCATCGTGTTCTCGTCGGTCGCCGGAGTGCGGGTCCGGCGGGCCAATTACGTGTATGGCTCCACCAAAGCTGGTCTGGACGGTTTCGCCAGCGGACTGGCCGATGCACTGCACGGCACCGGCGTGCACCTGCTGCTAGTGCGCCCCGGCTTTGTGATCGGCACCATGACGCGCGAGTTGATGGAGTCGGGCGTGGCGCCGGCGCCGATGTCGGTGACCGCAGACCAGGTCGCCGACGCGGTGGCCAAGGCATACCGGAAGGGCAAGGGTGAGGTCTGGATTCCCGGGCGGTTGCGGCCGGTGTTCTTCGGCATGCGTTTGTTGCCGCGCGCGATCTGGCGCAGGTTGCCGCGATGAACGGTCACGGCCCAGCGGCGACGCGCTTTGTCGTCGTCGGCATCGGTGCGGACGGTTGGGCTGGACTCAGCGGCCGTGCGCGGTCGGAGCTGACCGCGGCGAGCGTGGTCTACGGTTCGGTCCGCCAGGTAGCACTGCTACCGGAGAGCATTGCCGCACAGGCCATTTCGTGGACCTCTCCGATGTCCGAACACCTGCAAACTGTGCTCTCGGGGGAGGCCACCGACGGCGACGTGGTTCATTTGCTCGCCAGTGGTGACCCGATGTTCCACGGACTGGGTTCGACGGTGGTGAAAGCAGTCGGGGCTGATCGGGTGACCGTGCTACCGGCGCCCTCGAGTGCTTCGCTCGCCGCGGCCCGGTTGGGCTGGGACCTCGCGGCCCTCGAGGTGGTGAGTCTGGTGACGGCGGAACCGACCACTCTCATTCCGGCATTAACGGACGGAGCTCGCGTGCTGGTGCTCTCCCGCGACGCCGATACGCCGACCCAGGTGGCGGAGTTGCTGCGTAACACCGGATTCGGCTGGTCGATGCTGTCGGTCCTCGGCGAGCTCGGCGGCCCGGATGAGTCCGCGGTGAGCGGGGTAGCCCGTTCGTGGACGGTGCCTGATTGTCCGGCGTTGAACGTCGTGGCCATCGACTGTATCGGCCCGATCCGGCGCGCGGCACCAGGCCTACCCGATGACCAGTTCGATCACGACGGGCAGCTCACCAAACAGACGAATCGGGCCGTCTCGGTCGCTGCGCTCGCGCCGGGAGAAGGACAACTGCTCTGGGATGTGGGCGCCGGTGCAGGCAGCGTCGGTATCGAATGGCTGCGCCAGACCCGGACCGCCCGGGCGATCGCTTTCGAGGCAGATCCGCAGCGGGCCGACCGGATCGCCGCTAACGCCCGATCGCACGGGGTAGCCGACCGGCTGACCATCGCCGGTGCGGTACCGGCGGCTCTCGAGGCCATGCCGGATCCGGACGTGATCTTCCTCGGCGGTGGGCTCGACGCTCAGGTCCTCGAACTGTGCCTGGCGGCATTGTTCGACGGGGGCCGCCTGGTGGCCAACGCGGTGACCCTGGAAACCGAGCACCTCCTGGTGGCCGCCCATGCTGAGCATGGGGGCACGCTGACCCGGCTGTCCGTCGCCACGGCCGCGCCGCTGGGGGCGATGACCGCCTGGCGGCCGGCGTTGCCGGTGGTGCAGTGGGTGATGACCCGGTGACCGTCTACTTCATCGGCGCCGGGCCGGGTGCGGCGGACCTGATCACCGTGCGCGGCGCACGACTGCTCGGGCGATGCCGGACCTGCCTGTATGCCGGGTCGCTGGTACCCGCTGAACTGCTGGACCTGCTGCCGGAGGGGGCCGTGGCGATCGACACCGCACGCATGACGCTCGACGAGATCGTCGCGCATCTGGCCGACGCCGATGCCGCCGGGCACGATGTTGCGCGGTTGCATTCGGGGGATCTCGCCATCTACTCGGCGCTCACCGAACAGCAGCGTCGGTTGCGGGAACGGGGCATCGCATATGAACTGGTGCCCGGTGTTCCGGCGTTCGCCGCCGCGGCGGCCGCCCTGGACACCGAACTGACGGTGCCGGGGGTTGGCCAGAGTCTGCTGATCACCCGGGTATCGACCTTGTCGACCGATATGCCGCCGGGGGAGGACCTTGGTTCGCTGGCGAAGGCGGGCGTCACGCTGGCGCTGCACCTCGCGGCGCACCGGACCGAGCAGATCGTCGAAGCGCTGGCACCGTCTTATGGAATCGAATGTCCCACCGCCACAGTGGCTTTCGCCTCGCGCGGTGACGAACAGATTGTCCGCGCACCGCTCGGTGAGATGCCCCGGGCGCTGGCCGATGCGGGGATCACCAAGACCGCGGTGATTTTTGTCGGCAGGGTGCTGGATCCAGGGTCCGGTGAAGCGATTGACAGTTACCTGTACTCGCACGCCCGAATGAGCAAGCTCCGCCCTCCGCCCCCGCAGTCGCCGAACCTCCCGCCCCCTGAGCCTGTCGAAGGGCGCCATGGTTGATTCTCGAGTGCTGATTCTCGGCGGGACCGCAGAGGCGCGGGCACTCGCGAAAGCCCTAGTCGCCGAAGGGATTCCGGTGATCAGCTCACTCGCCGGGCGAGTGCAGAATCCGCGACTGCCGGTCGGCGAGGTGCGGATCGGCGGTTTCGGTGGAGTCGAGGGACTGCGGAAGTGGTTGGGCGACAACCAGATTCGCGCGGTCGTCGATGCGACCCATCCGTTCGCGGTGCGGATCACTGCCAATGCCGCCCAGGCGTGTGCGCAGGCGGATGTTCCGCTGATCCGCCTTGCGCGATCCGCGTGGGAGGCGGGGCCCGCCGATCGCTGGATCTCGGTGCCTGATATCGACGCGGCGGCCGAGGCCGTCGCCGAGCGGGGTGGCCGGGTCTTCCTGACTACCGGACGCCAGGACGTCGATGCATTCGCTGGCGTGGAGAACGCGTGGTTCCTGATCCGCGTCGTCGACCCACCGGAAGGGCCGCTGCCAGCTCACCACGAGATCCTGCGCTCGCGCGGTCCGTACGGCCTCGACGACGAGCGTGCGCTGCTCGCCGAGCACCGGATCACCCTGCTGGTCACCAAGAACAGTGGGGGAGAGCTCACCCGAGCGAAGCTGACCGCCGCCGCGGAAGTGGGGATCGACGTGATCGTCGTCGAACGGCCGAGTGAACCGGCCGGCGTCGAATGCGTGACCAGTGCGGCGGCTGCCGTCGATTGTGTCCGGTCGATCGTGCGAGCGGCCGATTCCGCTGATCGGTAGTGGTGTGCCAGCCGAGCTTCCAGTCGAGAATTCTTACCCGTAGCGCCGTGGAGTGTAGGCGAGGTCGCCGGCGGGGCGGCGGAGGATCCGCGTCTGCGATGAGCCCACGATGAGCAGGGTTCGCATGTCGACGGAGGATGGATCGAACTCCTCGCGCGTGAGCAGCTGCAGCTGCTGGCCGGAGCCGCCGACGTCGCGGCCCTGGATGAGGACGCGCTCGGCCGGGAGTAGTTCGGTGAGCAGTTCCTGGAAGCGGACGATCTGCTCGGTCCGCTTGCTCGACGCCGGGTTGTAGATGGCGAAGACCAGGTCGGCGTCGATAGCGGCGCGAATCCGTTCCTCGATCACCGACCACGGTTTGAGGAGGTCGGAAAGGGAGAGAATGGCGAAGTCGTGTCCGAGGGGGGCGCCGACCGCGGCCGCCACCGCCTGGGCGGCGCTCACACCGGGCAGGACGCGCACCGGAATGTGGTGCCATTGCTCCTCGCCAGCGGCCTCGACGACGGCGGTGGCCATCGCGAAGACGCCGGGATCCCCGGACGAGACCACCGCGACGCGTGCGCCCCGGGAGGCGAGATCGAGGGCGAACTCGGCACGCTCGGCCTCGACACGGTTGTCGGTGGCGTGGAGCTGCTGGCCCGGCCGCGGCGTGACGCGCTTGAGATAAGTCGTGTAGCCGACGAGGTCGGTAGCGGCGTCCAGTGCGGCACTGACCTCGGGTGTGGTCTGGGTGAGCGGTCCCGGACCGAGGCCGACCACGGTCACGTGTCCGGTGGGCTGGGGTGTCGTTTCGACCGAGAGGGAGTCCGGTGCGGCGACCGAAGGGGCGAGGGGATTGTTGCGGCGGCCGGGGACCACGATCAGGGAGAAGTAGGGCACCGATGCGGGGTCGACGTCGGTGACTTTCGCGATGCGCTGGCGCGTGGTCGAGGCGCGTTCGACGTACCAGGCTTCGTCGAGCCGTCCGGCGGCAAACAGTGCGTCGCGCACCTTGCCGAAGGTTCGGCCCAACTTCATCACCGCGAGCGCTTCGCCGGAGCGGAAGTGTGCGATCAACTCGGCGGGTTCGGCGGTGCCGGGGAGCACCGTCAGCGTCTCCTCGCCCTCGACCAGCGGGATACCGAGCGCCGCCGAGGCGGCACTGACCGACGTGACCCCTGGGACGATCTCCGCCGCGAAACGGTCGGACAGCCGCTTGTGCATGTGCATGTACGACGAGAAGAACAGCGGATCGCCTTCGGCGAGCACCACCACGTCGCGTCCAGCCGTAAGGTGCGCGGCCAGCCGGGCCGCGCTCTCGGTGTAGAAGTCGGCCATGGCGCCGGCGTAGCCGCCCGGGTGATCGGTGGTTTCCACGGTGAGCGGGTACATCAGCCGCTCTTCGACCTGTCCGTCCCGCAGGTAGGGTTCGGCGACCGAACGGGCAATCGAATTCCCGTGGCGCGCACAGTGATAGGCGATCACATCCGCGGAGGAGATGATCCGGGCTGCCTTTACGGTGACGAGTTCGGGGTCGCCCGGACCCAGTCCGATGCCCCAGAGTTTCCCGGTGTCGGTAGTCATCGCGTTCACTCGACCGGGCTCGCGAGGGCGTTGATCGCCGCCGCGGTAATCGCCGAGCCGCCGCGGCGGCCGGTCACGGTGATGAACTCCAGGTCGGTGCGCTCGGCGAGGGCCGCGCACGACTCAGCCGCGCCGACGAAGCCGACCGGCGCGCCGACGATGACGGCCGGACGCGGCCATCCGTCGTCGATCAAGTCCAGCAGGGCGAACAGGGCGGTCGGTGCGTTGCCGATCGCGACCACCGAGCGCTCGATGTCGTCGCGCCAGAACTGCAGGGCGGCAGCGGTTCTCGTTGTTCCGATGCTGTCAGCGAGCTCGGCGAGGCCCGGTTCGCCGAGGTGGCAGCGGACCGGATTGTTCGCAGGCAACCGCTTGCGGGTGATGCCCGAGGCCACCATGTTCGCGTCACACAGAATCGGTCCCCCGGCGGCGAGGGCGGCGCGCGCGGCACGGACAACGCCGGGAGTGGCCACCACGTTGTTCGTCAGATCGGTCTGGCCGCTGGCATGGATCATGCGCACCACCACCGGCTCGACATCGGAGGGAAAATCCGACAGGTCGGATTCGGCACGAATGGTGGCAAAGGACTGGCGGTAGATGGCCGCACCGTCACGCAGATAGTCGCTCATGGCGGGTTCAGCCTAACCGTGCCACGTTGCCGGCAGTGTGGGGGAGTCGAGCACC
>NZ_JBAQWU010000496.1:0-16701 GCF_049299075.1 Gordonia sp. (in: high G+C Gram-positive bacteria) | reverse complement strand
GCTCGGCGTCGACGAAGTGTGGGCAGTCGGCGGCGCCCAGGGCATTGCGCTGCTGGCCTACGGCGGCACCGACACCCGACCCTGGGCGAGCGAAGCGACGGGGAACGTTACAGCCGATCTCGATCCGGTCGACCTGATCACCGGCCCCGGCAATATCTACGTCACCGCGGCCAAGCGCCTGGTGCGCGGTGCGGTCGGTATCGACTCCGAAGCCGGGCCCACCGAGATCGCCATCCTGGCCGACAGCTCGGCGAACCCGGCGCTGGTCGCCGCGGACATGGTGAGCCAGGCCGAACACGACGTGCTGGCCGCCTCCGTGCTGGTCACCGACAGCCCCGAGCTCGCCGACGCCGTCGACACGGCCATCACCGAACAGGCCGCGGCCACCAAGCACTCCGAGCGGGTCATCACCGCGCTGAGTGGCCGACAGTCGGGCGTCGTCCTGGTCGACGACATCGACGAGGGGCTGCGCGTCGTCGACGCCTACGCGGCCGAGCACCTGGAGATCATGACCCGCGATGCGGCCGCCGTGGCGGAGCGCGTTACCAACGCGGGCGCGATCTTCGTTGGTGACTACGCGCCGGTGAGCCTCGGCGACTACTGCGCTGGCTCCAACCACGTGCTGCCCACATCTGGCTCGGCGCGTTACGCCTCCGGGCTGTCAGTGCAGAGCTTCCTGCGCGGCGTGCACGTGATCGACTACGATCGCGAGGCCCTCGCCGGTGTCGCCGAGACGGTGGTCACGCTCGCTGCGGCCGAGGATCTGCCGGCGCACGGCGACGCCGTTCAGGTGCGATTCGGGGTGCGCTCATGACCCTTCGACAGGCTCAGGGAGTGGGCGAAGATTTGGGAGCGGGAGTGCCGGGGAGCGCGGCCACGCTTGCTGATCTGCCGATCCGCGACAGTCTGCGCGGGAAGAGCCCGTACGGCGCGCCGCAGCTGTCGGTGTCGGTGGTGCTCAACACCAACGAGAACCCGCACCCGCCGAGCCAAGCCTTGGTCGACGACATCGCTGCAGCTGTCGCTGACTGCGGAACCACCTTGCATCGCTACCCGGACCGGGACGCGACGGCGCTGCGGACCGACCTTGCCGACTACCTGACCGACGCGACCGGCACCCAACTCGCGGCCGAAAACCTGTGGGCCGCAAACGGTTCCAACGAGATTCTGCAGCAGATCCTGCAGGCGTTCGGTGGACCGGGCCGCACCGCGCTGGGGTTCACACCGTCGTATTCGATGCACCCGATTATCTCCGACGGCACCGAGACCACCTGGCTCGACGCTAAACGCGCCGCCGACTTCAGTCTGGACGTCGATTTCGCGGTCGAGGAGATCGCCGGGCAGCAGCCTGACGTCGTCTTCGTGACGTCGCCGAACAATCCGACCGGCGGTTCGGTCGAGCTGACCGATCTGCGCCGCATCCTGGAGATCGCCCCGGGCATCGTGATCGTCGACGAGGCCTACGGCGAGTTCTCCGACCGCCCCAGCGCGGTGCGCCTGATCGACGAGTATCCGGCGAAGCTCATCGTCTCGCGCACGATGAGCAAGGCGTTCGCCTTCGCCGGTGGCCGCCTCGGTTATCTGGCTGCCGCGCCGGCGATGATCGAGGCGCTGCTGCTGGTCCGGCTGCCCTACCACCTATCGGTGCTCACCCAGGCCGCGGCGCGCGTCGCGCTGCGGCACAGCAGCGAAACCCTCGCCGGGGTGGCCGCCATCGTGGCCGAGCGCCGACGGGTCACCAACGAACTGACCGTGATGGGCTACGACGTCGTTGCCTCGGACGCCAATTTCATCCTCTTCGGCGAGTTCCTTGACGCCGCGGCCAGCTGGCAGCGGTACCTTGACCACGGCGTCCTGATCCGAGACGTGGGTATCGACCATCGTTTGCGTGCGACGATAGGTCTGCCCGCCGAGAACGACGTCTTCCTCGATGTCAGCCGGACACTGGCTGGTACTGACCGAAAGGCCCCCGCTGATGAGTGAGAAGCTGATGAGGCGCACAGCGCGCGTTGAGCGCACCACGCGAGAATCCTCGATCGTGGTGGAGATCGACCTCGACGGCACCGGCGTCACCGACATATCCACCCGAGTGCCGTTCTTCGACCACATGTTGACCGCCTTCGGCGCACACGGCGGCTTCGACCTGACGGTGCGCGCCGTCGGCGATATCGAGATCGAGGCGCACCACACTGTCGAAGACACGATGATCGTGCTCGGTCAGGCGATCGCCGAGGCGCTGGGCGATAAGCGTGGCATCCGCCGGTTCGGCGACGCGTGGATCCCGATGGACGAGACCCTCGCGCAGGCGATCGTCGACGTCTCCGGTCGCCCGTACTGTGTCTTTACTGGCGAACCTGACCAGATGCTCACCACTGTCATCGGCGCCGGGTATTCCGGTGATAAAGGTCCGGTGACGTCGTACGCGACCGTGATAAACCAGCACGTCTGGGAATCGTTGGCCCTCAACGCGCGCATCGCGCTGCACGTACGCGTGCTGTACGGCCGCGACCCGCACCACATCACCGAGGCCGAGTTCAAGGCGGTGGCCCGCGCGCTGCGCGCCGCGGTCGAACCCGATCCGCGCATCACCGGAATCCCCTCCACCAAGGGCAGCCTGTGACCGGTCAGCGCACCGTCGTTCTCCTCGATTACGGCTCGGGCAACGTGCGTTCGGCCCAGCGTGCGCTGGAGCGGGCCGGAGCCCACGTCGAGGTGACCACCGACTTCGAGACCGCACTGCAAGCCGACGGATTGCTGGTGCCTGGTGTCGGCGCTTTCGATGCCTGCATGGATGGCCTGCGCGCGGTGCGCGGCGACCGAATCATTGGCCGACGACTCGCTGGCGGCCGCCCGGTCCTGGGTATCTGTGTCGGCATGCAGGTGCTGTTCGACGAGGGCATCGAATTCGGTGTGGAAGCGCAAGGCTGCGGCGAGTGGCCCGGTGCGGTGACGCGGCTACCCGCGCCGGTACTGCCGCATATGGGCTGGAACACCATCGACTTTCCGGACGATTCGACGATGTTCGCCGGGATCGACGCGGACGCGCGCTTCTACTTTGTGCACTCGTACGCCGCGCAAACGTGGGAATTGGACAACGTCGGCTCGCCGCTGACCGCGCCCAGGCTGGCGTGGACCGACTACGGCGCGCCGTTCCTGGCCGCCGTCGAGAACGGCCCACTGTGGGCGACCCAATTCCATCCGGAGAAGTCCGGCGATGTGGGCGCGGCCCTACTGCGTAACTGGGTGGCGACGCTGTGACCTCGCCGTCACACGCGCTGGCGGCCGAGAATTTCTCGTTCGGCCGCCTGATCGCCCGGGCTTTAGGCGCGGCGGCAGCCGTACTGCTGGCGGCGGTGCCGATCGTATGGCTCCTGGCTGCCGAACATCCAAGTGCGGCGCTCGGCGTCGCCATCGGCGCGGTGGTCCTCATGCTCGTCGCGATGGCCGTCGTCGCCCGCCGCGAACTGCGGCACGTGCAATACGAGATCGACCGACTCACACAGCAGCAACGTACCGACCAGGGAAAGCAGTGACCGCGCACATGGCCCGAATTCTTGAGCTCCTTCCGGCTGTCGACATTGTCGACGGTCAGGCGGTCCGACTGGTGCAGGGCGCCGCTGGCTCGGAGACGTCCTACGGGACGCCCCGCGATGCGGCGCTTGCCTGGGAACAGGGCGGTGCCCAGTGGATTCACATGGTCGATCTTGACGCCGCCTTTGGTCGCGGTGAGAACCGTGCGCTGATCGCGCAGGTGGCCGCCGAACTGAACGTGAAGCTGGAACTCTCCGGCGGTATCCGCGACGATGCCTCGCTGGCTGCCGTGTTGGCGACGGGCTGCACCCGCGTGAACCTGGGTACTGCCGCCATCGAGGATCCTGCGTGGTGCGCTCGCGCCATCGCCGAGCATGGCGACAAGATCGCTGTCGGGCTGGACGTGCTGCGCGATGAGGCCGGGGTTTACCGGGTCCGTGGCCGCGGCTGGGTGACCGAAGGCGGGGAGGTCTGGGACGTCCTCGACCGGTTGAACAACGATGGGTGTGCGCGCTACGTGGTCACTGATGTCAGCAAGGACGGCACGCTGACCGGCCCGAACCTGCAGCTACTGGAAGAGGTCGCTCGGCGCACCGACGCTCCGGTCGTCGCCTCCGGAGGAATCGCCGAACTCGGTGACCTGCTCGCTATCGCCGAACTCGTGCCGCTCGGTGTCGAGGGCGCGATCATCGGCAAGGCGCTCTACGCCGGACGCTTCACCTTGCCGCAGGCACTGGCCGCCGTCGCCGCAGCCGGGCAGTGACGAAGCTCCCCGGCGTGCACGATCTCGACCTTCCCGCTCTGCTGGCCATTGCCAGCGGGGTCCTCGACGAGTGCGTTGCGTCCTTCGTGCGCGGGGCGGGCGCGCCGAGCGCCGTCGCTAAGGGCGGTACCGACTTCGCCACCGAAATGGACCTCGCGCTGGAGCGGCGCATTGCCGCCGAACTGGCGCAGCGCACGGCGATTCCGGTGCACGGTGAGGAGTTCGGCGGCCCCGATCCGTCGGTCGGCGCCGTCTGGCTGGTGGACCCGATCGACGGCACTTTCAACTACTCGGTCGGTTTGCCGATGACAGCCATGCTGCTGGCCCTCGTCGTCGACGGCGTGCCGGTGATCGGTCTGACCTGGGTGCCACGGCTCGATCAGCGGTTCGCTGCGCACCATGGCGGGCCGCTGCTGGTCGACGGCGTCGCGGTCGCCGACGCGCCCCTCGGCCGCCGCCACAGTCTGCACTCGGCGGCGATCGGCTACTCGTCGTCGCGCGCGGATTCCCGCGGAATCTTTCCGGGCGCCGAACGGGCCTGGGCGCAGGATCAGATCGCGCGCCGGGATGCCCGAATCCGGATCCACGGGTGCACCGGCTTCGATATGGCCTATGTCGCGGCCGGGCACTTGTCCGGGGCCGTCTCGTACGGTCGCCACCCCTGGGATCATGCCGCGGGCGTCGCACTGGTGCGGGCCGCCGGGGGTGTGGCCACCGACATCTTTGGGCGTCCGTGGACGGTGCGCACGCCGTCGCTGGTGGCGGGAACACCCGGGGTGCACGCGGAGTTGTTGGAAGTGCTGGCCGGCGGGGACTGGCCCGAGCCGCGAACCCTGACCTACTCGGAAGAGGTAAACACATGAGCCTGGCAGTACGCGTGATCCCGTGTCTGGACGTCGATGGCGGACGGGTGGTCAAAGGCGTCAACTTCGCGAATCTGCGGGACGCCGGCGACCCGGTCGAGCTGGCCGCCCGGTACGACGCCGAGGGCGCCGACGAGCTGACTTTCCTGGATGTGACCGCGTCCAGTTCCGGTCGCGCCACCATGATCGACGTGGTGCGCGCGGCGGCCGACCAAATTTTCATCCCGCTCACCGTCGGCGGCGGGATCCGGACCGTCGACGACGTCGACACCATGCTGCGCGCCGGGGCCGACAAGGTGAGCGTGAACACTGCGGCCATCGCACGCCCGGAGGTGCTTGAGGAGATGAGTCGCCGGTTCGGCGCGCAGTGCATTGTCCTCTCAGTGGATGCGCGGACCGTGCCCCGTGGGGCCGATCCCACGCCGTCCGGCTGGGAGGTCACCACCCACGGTGGACGCACGGGGACCGGCCTTGATGCCGTGGAGTGGGCCCGCCGCGGAGAGGAACTCGGCGTGGGGGAGATCCTGCTGAACTCGATGGACGCCGACGGCACCAAATCCGGTTTCGATCTGCGGATGATCGAAGCCGTCCGCGCCGCCGTCTCGGTGCCGGTCATCGCCAGCGGGGGTGCGGGTCAGGTCGCCGACTTCCCGCCCGCCGTTGCCGCCGGCGCCGATGCGGTCCTGGCCGCATCGGTGTTCCACTTCGGTGAATTGACCATCGGTCAGGTGAAAGACGCGATGGCCGCGCAGGGCATTGTGGTCCGCACCGCGCACGACTAGATGGACAGGATTCCCATGGCCCTTCCCGACGAACTCACCGCCCGCCTCAAGCGGACCGACGATGGCCTCATCGCCGCCATCGCCCAGGAACGCAGCACCGGTCGGGTACTGATGCTGGCCTGGATGGACGACGAGGCGCTCGCGCGCACCCTCGCCACCCGCCGGGCCACCTACTATTCCCGTTCCCGCCAGCAATACTGGGTGAAGGGGGAGACCAGCGGTCATATCCAGTACGTGCACGACATCACCGTCGACTGCGACGGCGATACGCTGCTGTTGACGGTCGATCAGACCGGTGCCGCCTGCCACACCGGCAATCACAGCTGCTTCGACACCGCGCCGCTCGAGTTCGGCGTACCTGTCGAGACCGATTAGAGGAAGGACCGCCGCCGTGCCGCTCATCCAGATCTCTCAGACCCCGGGCCTGTCCGATCGGGTCAAGAACGAGACCATTGCCGCCGTGACCGAGGCCTACGCGCGCGCCACCGGCAAGAATCCGGACTCGGTGTGGGTGACCATCACCGAGATTCCGCGCACCCAGTGGGGCGTCGGCGGGGTTCCGCTCGGATGACCGGCCCGCACACCACCAGTCTCGCCGAGTTTCTGGATCTGGCCGCCGACCATCGCGTGGTGCCGGTGACCCGGAAGCTGCTGGCCGACTCCGAGACGCCGCTGTCGGCCTACCAGAAGCTGGCTGGCGACCGCGAGGGCACGTTTCTGCTGGAGTCCGCGCAGAACGGCCAGTCGTGGTCGCGCTGGAGCTTTATCGGCGCGGGTGCGCCGTCGGCGCTCACCGTCGTCGACGGTCAGACGCACTGGTGGGGCACCGTTCCGGAGGGGGCGCCCACCGACGGCGATCCGCTCGCCGCGCTCGCCGAATCGCTGCGCCTGCTGCATACCGATCCGCTGCCGGATATGCCGCCGCTGACCGGCGGGTTCGTCGGTTTCATGGCCTACGACTTTGTGCGCACCCTGGAACATCTGCCCGCGCACACCGTTGACGATTTGGGGCTGCCAGACATGTGCTGGCTACTCGTTGCCGATCTGGCCGCCGTCGACCACCACGAGGGCACCATCACTCTGATCGCCAACGCCATCAACTTCGACGGCAGCGCCGCGCGCGCCGAGCACGCCTACGCCGACGCGGTCGCTCGACTGGACGCGATGACTGCCGCGCTGGCCGCGCCAGCACCCTCGACGGTGTCGTCGTTCACCCAGCCCGAACCCGAGTACGTCAGCCAACGGTCGCTGGACGATTTCCGGCCGGTCGTGGACGGGCTGATTGAGGCCATCGAGGCCGGTGAAGCCTTTCAGGTGGTGCCGTCGATGCGTTTTGAGATAGCCACCGAGGCCGACCCGGTCGACGTGTACCGCATGCTACGGGCCTCGAATCCGAGCCCGTACATGTACCTGTTGCGGCTGCCTGGGGTCGGTGACGTCGGGGTGGGCGCGAAGCCGTTCAGCGTTGTGGGCTCGTCGCCGGAGGCCCTGGTCACCGTCACCGACGGACTGGCCACCACGCACCCGATCGCGGGCACCCGGTGGCGTGGAGCCACCGAGGAAGAAGATCTCCTGCTGGCTAAAGGGCTACTCGAAGACGAGAAGGAGAATGCCGAGCACCTGATGCTGGTGGATTTGGGCCGCAACGACCTCGGTCGCGTCTGCGAACCGGGCACGGTCCGCGTCACCGACTACCGGCGCGTCGAGCGGTACAGCCACGTAATGCACCTGGTCTCGACCGTATCCGGGCAGCTTCGCGAGAATCAGCGTGCCCTCGACGCCGTCACCGCCTGTTTCCCGGCCGGGACGTTGACCGGTGCGCCGAAGGTGCGGGCCATGGCGCTGATCGACGAGAACGAGATCACCCGCCGCGGACTGTATGGCGGCATCGTCGGATACCTGGACTTCGCTGGGGACGCCGACACCGCCATCGCCATCCGCACGGCGCTGATGACCGAAGGCACCGCTTTTGTGCAGGCCGGCGCCGGCGTGGTGGCTGACAGTGAAGCCGAGTACGAGTTCAACGAGGCCCGTAACAAAGCCATGGCGGTCCTCAAAGCCATTGCCGCGGCAGGCACTATGACCCCGGTAGGAGACAGCTGTGACTGAGGAATCCGCACCCAACCGCCGCCCGCGGGCCGTCGCGGCGCTTTTCTTGCTCGCCGCGGCGGGCCTGCTGTGGGGCGCTTCCCGGATGCGGTGGGCGCAGGTGTACACCGAAGACGGGCTCGGTGAGCCGCGAGTCTTCGATGTCGTAGGTTCGGACTGGAGTCCGTGGCTGCTGGCCGTCGCCCTGCTCTTCCTTGCCGCGTTGGCGGTGCAGTTCGTGTTGCACGGGATCGTCCTGCGTGTGGTGGCGATAGTGGTGGCCCTGGGCGCCATTTTGGTGGCCGTGCCCGCCATTTCGATGATGACCAGCGGTGCCAACAACCTGTACGCGGCCGAGACGATCGACCTGCCGGCCCGCTCGGATGTGATCGCCGTGACGACCTTCACCGGTGCCGGAGTGCTCGCCCTGCTGGCGGCCTTGTGCGCGGTGGTCGGCGCGGTGCTGATGTCCCGCTCGGCGTCCGGCGCCAGCAAGATGTCTTCGAAGTACACGTCGCCCGCGGCCCGGCGCGCCGACTTGGAGCGTCAGGTTTTCGCCGACCGGGATCGCGCACAGTCCGAGCGGGAATTCTGGGATGCTCTCGACCACGGGGTGGACCCCACGTCTGGACCGGACGGAGGAGACCCCGGGGACCGGGCTCCAAAGGGCAGTATCTAGTCTTGGAGCCATCCGCGCGACACGTATCGGACGAGTCGTCCGGGTGGAGAAAGGGGCCGGCTCAGTGAATGGCGGCACAGTGCTCGATTCGATCATCGAGGGCGTGAAGGCCGACGTTGCTGCGCGCGAAGCGGTCCTGGATCTGGCGGCGGTGAAAGAAGCGGCCACGCGGGCGCCCGAACCGCGCGACGCCACAGCGGCCCTGCTCCTTCCGGGCATTGGTGTCATTGCCGAAGTCAAACGGGCCAGTCCGTCGAAGGGCGAGCTCGCCAACATTGCCGATCCGGCCCAGTTGGCTCGCGTCTACGAAGAGGGCGGAGCGCGGATCGTCAGCGTGCTGACGGAGGAACGACGATTCCGGGGCAGTCTTGCCGATCTGGACGCTGTCCGGGCGGCCGTCGACATCCCTGTCCTGCGTAAGGACTTCATCGTCGGCCCCTACCAAATTCATGAAGCCCGGGCCCACGGTGCCGATGTGATCCTGCTGATCGTGGCCGCGCTCGAACAACAAGTGCTGGCCTCGTTGCTCGACCGCACCGAATCGCTCGGGATGACCGCGCTCGTCGAGGTGCACACCGAGTCCGAAGCCGACCGGGCCCTGGAAGCCGGGGCTACCGTCATCGGCGTCAACGCCCGCAACCTCAAGACCCTTCAAGTCGATCGCGACTGCTTCGCCCGCATTGCTCCGGGCCTGCCGTCCAAGATCATCAAAATCGCCGAGTCCGGGGTCCGCGGCCCAGCCGACTTACTGGCCTATGCCGGTGCTGGCGCCGACGCGGTGCTCGTCGGTGAAGGCCTGGTTACCAGCGGTGATCCCCGTCAAGCGGTCTCCGACCTGGTGACCGCGGGTACGCATCCGTCGTGCCCGAAACCCTCGCACTGATAGTGAGTGACGTGACCGAACAATCCGGCTCCGACCGTTTTCCGCAGGCCAGTGACGGCGTCGCGCAGCGCTCGCTGATCGGTCCCGACGAGTGGGGGCATTGGGGAGTGTTCGGCGGTCGGCATGTGCCCGAGGCGCTGATGGCGGTGATCGAGGAGGCGACCGCCACCTACGAGAAGCTGCGCACCGACAGCCAATTCTTCGCCGAACTAGACCAGTTGGCGCGCGACTACACCGGTCGGCCGTCGCCGCTGTACGAGGCCAAGCGGCTCACCGCAGAGGCAGGCGGCGCCCGGATCTTCCTCAAACGGGAGGACCTGAACCACACCGGATCGCACAAGATCAACAACGTCCTTGGTCAGGCGCTGCTCGCGCAGCGGATGGGGAAGACGCGGGTCATCGCCGAGACGGGCGCCGGTCAGCACGGGGTCGCAACTGCGACGGCGTGCGCGCTCCTCGGGCTCGATTGCGTGATCTACATGGGTCGCGTCGACACCGAACGGCAAGCGCTGAACGTTGCCCGGATGCGACTGCTCGGCGCCGACGTCGTCGCGGTGGAGACGGGCTCGGCGACCCTCAAGGATGCGATCAATGAGGCGCTGCGTGACTGGGTTGCCAACGCCGACACCACCTACTACTGCTTCGGTACCGCCGCCGGACCGCACCCGTTCCCGATGATGGTGCGCGATCTGCAGCGGATCATCGGGATGGAGGCGCGGGTGCAGATTCTGGACCAGGCTGGGCGACTGCCCGACGCGGTGGTCGCCTGTGTCGGCGGCGGATCCAATGCGATCGGCATCTTCCATCCGTTCCTCGACGACGACGGGGTGCGACTAGTCGGGTGCGAGGCCGCAGGCGATGGGGTGGAGACCGGCAGGCATGCGGCCACCTTCACCGGTGGAAGCCCGGGCGCCTTCCAAGGCGCCTACTCGTATCTGCTGCAGGACGAGGACGGGCAGACCATCGAATCGCATTCCATCTCGGCGGGACTGGACTATCCCGGGGTGGGCCCCGAGCACGCTTATCTGCGCGAGATCGGTCGCGCCGAGTACCGGCCGGTCACCGACGCGGAGGCTATGGAGTCACTCGCGTTGCTGTCCCGCCGCGAGGGCATCATCCCGGCGATAGAGTCGGCGCACGCGGTGGCCGGTGCCCTGACGTTGGGCCGAGAACTGGGGCCGGGCGCGATCATCGTCGTGTGCCTGTCCGGGCGCGGCGACAAGGATGTCGATACCGCCGCGCAATGGTTCGGATTGTTCGGTACACCGCCGTCGGAGTTCGAGTACGCGGCCCAGCAGAAAGCCGACCAGCAGCCGACCGCCCGGTCCGGGACCGACGAGGAGACCGGCGCATGAGCCGTATCAGTGCCCCCGCTTCCCGCTTGGGGCCGACGTTCGCTGCGTGTCGGGCCGAGGGGCGTGCCGCACTCATCGGCTACACCCCGGTCGGCTATCCGACGGTGCCCGAATCGCTGCGGACGATGCGGACGATGGTGGAGGCCGGCTGCGACATTATCGAGATCGGTATTCCGTACTCCGACCCGGTGATGGACGGTCCGACGGTCGCCCGGGCGGCGCAGACCGCCCTGGCTAACGGCAGCCGAGTCCGCGATGTCTTCGCCGCCGCCGAGACGGTGGCCGCTGCCGGTGCGCAACCGGTGGTGATGACCTACTGGAACCTGGTCCTGCGGTACGGCGTCGACGCCTTCGCGCGGGACTTGGCCGCGGCGGGCGGGGTCGGCGTGATCACGCCGAACCTGATTCCCGAGGAAGGTGCGCAGTGGCACGTCGCGTCCGCGGCGCATCACCTCGATCAGATCTATCTGGTCGCGCCGTCATCTACCCCGGAGCGGCTCGCGATGACCCTGGAACACTGTCGTGGGTTCGTCTACGCCGCCTCGACGATGGGGGTGACCGGCGCGCGGGACTCGGTGTCATCGATGGCGCCGGAACTCTGTGCCCGCGTCCGGGAGTGCTCTGATATCCCGATCGGTGTCGGTTTGGGTGTGCGTAGCGGTGCGCAGGCCGCCGAGATCGCCGAGTACGCCGACGGGGTGATCGTCGGTTCGGCGATCGTCTCGGCGGTCGCTGAGGGCCAGCGGGCGGTCGCGGCTTTGGTGAACGAACTCGCCGAGGGTGTCCGCGGCAACGCGCCCTAACCCTTCGACGAGCTCGGAGCGTGAGCGGCTAGGGTGACATGCGTGAGTGATATGACGCTTCTCGCGTACATTCCCAGCCCGGCCCAGGGGGTCTGGCATCTGGGGCCGTTCCCGTTGCGCGCCTATGCGCTGTGCATCATCGTTGGCATCGTCGTCGCCGTCTGGTGGGGTGATCGCCGCTGGCGGGCTCGCGGCGGCCAGCCGGGCGATGTGCTCGACGTTGCGCTGTTCGCGGTGCCTTTCGGGCTTGTCGGCGGTCGGATATACCACGTGCTCACCGACTGGACGACCTATTTTGGTGCCGACGGCAGGGGTCTGTCGGGGGCTATCGCGGTGTGGGATGGCGGTCTGGGCATCTGGGGTGCAGTGATCCTAGGCGCCGTCGGGGCCTGGATCGCCTGCCGGTTTTGGAAGGGCATCAAATTGCCCTCTTTCGGTGACGCCCTCGCACCGGCTGTTCTGCTGGCGCAGGCCATCGGCCGTCTCGGCAATTACTTCAACCAGGAGTTGTACGGCGGACAGACATCGGTGCCGTGGGGGTTGGAGCTGTTTTGGCGTGAGGACGGTCCGCGCCGAGGCATTGCGCTGCCGAACGGTGTCTCGACCGGTGAGGTCGCCTACGTGGTGCACCCCACCTTCCTGTACGAAATGTTGTGGAACATCCTGGTGGTGATCGCCCTGGTGCTCATCGACCGGCAGTTCCGCGTCGGTCACGGACGCCTCTTCGCCCTGTATGTGGCGGGCTACTGCCTGGGCCGCTTCGGCGTAGAAATGTTGCGCACCGATCCGGCAACCCACATTCTGGGGCTGCGGATCAACTTGTTCACCTCGGCGATATTGTTCCTGTGCGCCGCTCTGTACTTTGTGTTGGCGCCGCGCGGCCGGGAAACCGGTTTACAGATGTTTTGGCCGAAACGGGCGGAGGAACTCGCCGCCGAGGGGGTGCTTGGCTATGTGTCGCCGTCCCTCGACGACGATGACGTTCCGGATGTGCCAGTCAAGCAGCCGGATGAGCCAGTCACGGAGCCGGACGAGCCAGTCACGGAGCCGGACGACGAGGATGCCCAGTGGGCGCCCACCACGGTGTTCGATGCAGACCCGGTGATCGATGCAGACCCGGTGATCGATGCAGACCCGGTGATCGATACAGACCCGGTGATGGAGGAAGAGCCTACCGCGGAGGAGGCGACCGAGGAGCTGGCAGCGGATGCCGGTCTGGTCGTGACTGCCGACGCGGCGGCAGCCCCCGATGCAGGCGGCATCGAGATCCGCGAGGTGATTTCGGCGGATCCGGAGTCGACGATGATCGTGATCAAGGACGCGGGTTCGGTCCCGACCGTCGATGTGGGCGGCGACGACGATGCTGACCAAGAAGGTTCGGCCGGAAAGGACTAGCCTTAACCGGGTGACCCGTCGAACCAAGATCGTCTGCACCCTCGGCCCTGCGACCAACACTCTCGAGAACATCACCGAGTTGGTGGAGAGCGGCATGAACGTCGCTCGCATGAACTTCAGCCACGGTAAGCATGCGGACCATAAGGCAGTCTACGAGGCCGTGCGGAAGGCCTCCGAAATCACTGGGAAGCCCATCGGTATCCTGGCTGACCTGCAGGGACCGAAAATTAGGCTGGGTTGGTTCGAGGAGAACGGCCAACCGAACGGCATGGTGAACTGGAATGACGGCGAGGTCGTCCGGATCACCGTCGACGACGTCGTTGGCACGCATGACCGGGTCTCCACCACCTATAAGCAGCTCGCGGAGGATGCGCGGCCGGGCGACCGACTGTTGGTCGATGACGGCAAGGTTGGACTGACCGTCGAGGAGATTGACGGTAACGATGTTGTGTGTCGTGTCACCGAGGGCGGTCCGGTGAGCAATCACAAAGGTCTGTCCATGCCGGGCATGAACATCTCGGTTCCCGCGATGAGTGACAAAGACATTGCCGACCTCGAGTTCGCCTTGGATCTCGGCGTCGACCTGGTGGCGCTCTCGTTTGTGCGCAGCCCCGGCGACATCGAGTTGGTTCACGAGATCATGGATCGGGCCGGCCGTCGCGTGATGGTCGTGGCGAAGCTGGAGAAGCCGGAGGCCATCGAGAACCTTGAGGCGATCGTGCTGGCCTTCGACGCGATCATGGTCGCCCGCGGGGACCTCGGAGTGGAGATGCCGCTCGAACAGGTGCCGCTGGTGCAGAAACGGGCCATCCAGATCGCCCGCGAGAACGCTAAACCGGTGATTGTGGCCACCCAGATGCTCGATTCGATGATCGAGAATTCTCGGCCAACGCGCGCCGAAGCCTCGGACGTCGCCAACGCTGTGCTCGATGGTGCGGACGCGGTGATGTTGTCCGGCGAGACGTCAGTCGGTAAGTATCCGTTCGACACGGTGCGCACGATGAGTTCGATCGTCGTCGCTGCTGAAGAGAGCTCGCGGGAGGTGCCGCCGCTCAAGCATGTGCCGCGCACCCAGCGCGGTGTACTGACCTATGCCGCGCGCGATATCGGGGAGCGGCTGAATGTCGCCGCCATCGCCGCGTTCACCGAGACGGGCGACACCGCGCGCCGGATCGCCCGGCTGCATTCGCGGCTGCCGCTGCTGACGTTCACCACCGGTGAGCTCATTCGAAATCAGCTGACGCTGAGCTGGGGCGTGCACCCGTTCCTGGTGCCGAAGGTCGACTCTACCGATCTGATGATCGATCAGCTCGACGACTTCTGTGAGGAGCACGGCACGGTGGCGCACGGCAAGGTCGTCGTCGTCGTGGCCGGTGCGCCGCCCCAGGTTCCCGGCTCCACCAACTTGCTGCACCTTCATCGCATCGGCGAACAAGACCACTGACCGCGGCGGTCGGCGCCGGGCACTAGGGTTGATCCCATGACCCGGAACTTGAACGACCCGATGCATCCGCGTGCCGTGGAGACCGACGGTGGTGACCTCGACAAGCTGATCGAGCTGCTCGATATCGAGCAGGTGTCCGAGGATCTGTTCCTCGGCCAGCACCCGGATCAGAAGACGGCGCGGACCTTCGGTGGTCAGTTGCTGGGCCAGGGTGTGGTCGCTGCTGGCCGCACGCGCACGCGCGGGAACCCGCCGGTGCATGCGCTGCACGCGCACTTCATTCGTGGCGGCGACGTGAACAAGCCGATGGAGTACCACGTGCAACGGTTCCGCGACGGGAAGGCCTTCGCCAACCGCCAGGTGACCGCGATGCAAGACGGCGAAGAGATCTTCACCATGCTCGTCGCCTTCCAGGACAACAATGCAGGTCTCGAGCACGCCGTCGAAATTCCGCTGGTCCCGTACCCGGAAGAGCTGCCGCCGCTCGGTGAGCATTTCAAAGGCTACGAGGATCAGATCGCGCTGTTCGTCAACGCGCTGCACCCGATCGACATCCGGTTCGCCAACGATCCGACCTGGAAGATGAAAGACGCGGGGGAGACCCTCACTCACAATCGGGTCTGGATGAAGGCCGACGGGCAGCTGCCCGACGATCAGCTGCTGCACGTGGCCGCGATGGCGTATGCCTCAGATACCACTGTGCTTGATTCGATCATCACCACGCACGGGTTGTCGTGGGGCATGGACCGGTTGTTTGCCGCCACCGTCAACCACTCGATGTGGTTCCATCGCGCGTTCCGCTTCGACGAGTGGATGCTGTACGCCACCGAATCGCCGGCGGCCGCCGGTTCGCGCGGCATCGGGTCGGGCAGGTTCTTCATGCGGGACGGCACCCTCGCGGCGTCCGTTGTGCAAGAAGCGCTGATCAAATACTTCCCGCCGCGTTCATGAGCAGCCTGGAGCCGCCGCGCGTACAGTACTTCCAGCCGCGGGGTCCATTTCTGCCGCCGGTCCGATGGCGGCAGCATGATCACCGATGGGTGTGGGTGGTGAGCGTGCTGGCGGCGCTCCTGCTCGCCGGTCTGGCCACCGCGGCGCTGCTCGCCGGTGTCGTGTCCAGCTCCCGTTTCACAGCCCACGGCGCCTTGCAGGTCGATTGCACCACTCGGCAGGCGATCACCGGTCAGCCGGTGGGCCTCGGTGCGCCGGTGCGCATCTACCAGGTCCGTTCCGGCGAGATCGTCGCCTCCACCGAATTCGACCGCTTCGAGGACCTCGACGCCGAGGCGTGCTTCGCGTCGTTCCAGGTCGGCGATGTCCCGGTGGCCGACGGCGGCTACCTGATTCGGATCGGTGACCTGCCAGCCCGGCTCGTTTCCAAAGAAGCATTGGAGCAGGGCGTCGTGTTCAACGGCTGACGCCCTGCTCCGGTGCTTCGACTGGTCAGCGCAGCGGGCGGTTGACCGGGACGGAAATCCAGCTCGGGTTCTTCGGGTCGATCTCGATGAACTGTGGTCCGAATCGGCTGGCCCACATCTCCGGGCCGAGCGGCACCGACTTGGGGGCGTTCAGCGAGTAGATGTCAATCCGCAGCCGGTCCCCGGGCTGCAGTGCCGCCTGGGTGGGGCTCATCGGAATGTCGACTCCCAGCGTCTGCCCCGGCTTGACCGGGTGGTAGTTGTCCAGGGACAGGAACAGGAACGGGTCGATGAGGTCGCCGTTGGCGGCGAACTGGCTCCGGGACTTGTCGACGGCGCGCAACGAGACCACCAATTGGCCCATCGAGACCACGGTGGACCGTCCGTCCGGTTTGACGACGTTGATGGTCGCGTGCCAGTAGCCGTCGGTAGCGGCGAGCCGCTGCATCAGGTGCACGCCGGTCCACCCGGAGATCCGCGTGTGCTGCTTCACCGGCGCGGTGGTGAACGTCTGCGCGGCGACTTCGGCGATCCGGTTGTCCCGGCCGCAGAAATCGAAGATCGCGGTCACTCCGGCGGCGCCTTGTGCTCCGTCGCGTCCGCACAGATTGCTCAGACCGGGCTGCACCACACGGGTGGCGCGGGAGCCCGGCTTCACCGATGCGAGGGAGCCGTCGCCGGCGACGGGGGTGTGTAC